>JAYSRI010000099.1:0-1981 GCA_043721175.1 Alphaproteobacteria bacterium | reverse complement strand
ACGCCCCGCAAACTCCTGTTCAAAAGCCACAACGCTGGTGGATAGCGCCTGCTTTGGCGGCAACACTGGGCCTTGGCGCAGCACTTGGTGGAACAGCTGTGGCGTGGTCAGCTGGCGGGCGTGCCGAGAGCGCGGCGGCGATGCCGCAAACCGAAGATACGTTGCGCCAACTTGAGTTGTTTGCGGATGTGATGGCGCGGGTGCGAACCGACTATGTGGTGCCGACCAAAGACGACAAATTGGTCGATGCGGCTATTGGCGGCATGTTGCAATCATTGGACCCCCATTCCAGCTTTATGGACCCTGAAGCCTTCACCAACATGCAAACCCAAACGCGCGGCGAGTATGGCGGCATCGGTATTGAAGTCACCAGTGAAGATGGTGCCGTTAAAGTGATTTCGCCAATGGATGAAAGCCCCGCCGTGCGGGCTGGCATTAAGGCTGGCGACAAACTGATCGCTGTCGATGGCACTAGTATTCTGGGCTTGCCACTCGATGAAGCGGTCAAGAAAATGCGTGGCCCTGTTGGGACTGCGATAGACGTGACCGTGGCGCGCGAGGGCCGCGAGCCATTCATTGCGCGGGTGACGCGCGAAACCATCGTGCTCAAGCCTGTCACGGTGAAGATCGAAGGCGATTATGGCTATATTCGCGTCTCGACTTTCGTGAACGAGAACACAGGTGCTGCGCTGAACAAGGGCATTGATGACATTCAGCGCCAATTGGGCGGGCGCTTGAAAGGGATAGTCCTTGATTTGCGTAACAATGGCGGCGGGCTGCTGGATCAGGCTATACAAGTCACCGACACTTTTATGGACCGTGGCGAGGTGGTTTCCACGCGCGGGCGCCGTCCTGAAGACATCGAACGCTATTTTGGCACGCCCGGTGAGCGTTTGGCGGGCTTGCCGATGATCGTGCTGATCAACGAAGGCACGGCATCGGCCTCAGAAATTGTGGCTGGCGCTTTGCAAGATCGTGGCCGTGCGACGATTGTAGGCATGGCATCATTTGGCAAGGGTAGCGTTCAAACCGTCATCCCGTTGCGCAATGGCCGTGATGGTGCCTTGCGCTTGACGACATCAAAATATTATACCCCCGCTGGTCGATCCATTCAAGGGTCAGGCATTGAGCCTGATGTTGAGATTAGTGCTGTGCGCGTGACGGAGGACCAACTCAAAGAGCGTCGTGCGGCGTTCCGTGGCGAAGAGGATTTGCCACACGCTTTGGACAATGAGAGCGGTGCCAAGCGCAAACCACCGCACATGCCAGCCACCATGCCACCAACCGACTGGAAAGAAGGCGAGGATTTCCAATTGAAGCGCGCTTATGCTTTGCTGGACGCTGGCTTGCCAAAGCGCACTCTGGTGCCACCAACGCGGCGTGCCGAGGCCGCTGCGCCGCCAGCCGCCGCGACACCTGCGACGTTGCCAAACACTGCGCCAAAGACTGCGCCAAAGCAAAACTAAAGCGTGGCCTCATCAAGTCTTAGCCTGAGGTTGCCAAGTGGCCAGTTAGTTGAGGCCACCTTGAATGGCCGCCGTGGTGCCAAGCGAATGACGCTGCGTGTTGACCCCATTTCGCGTGGTGTCGTGATAAACGGGCCGCTGCGTCTTTCCAAGCGCGATGCTATGGCGTTTCTGAGCAGCAGTGCTGATTGGATCGAGACCCGGCTGTCAGCCTTGCCTGAGCGTGCACCCTTCATTGACGGCCAAAGCGTGTTGTTTCGCGGGCGATTAACGCAATTGAAGCGCTGTGATGGTCGCGGCGCGCCGGCTTTTTGTGATGGCGAGGCGGGAAGCATTCTGGTGTATGGACCCCCACAACGTTTTGAAGCCCGTGTGCATGCGGCGTTGAAAATCTTTGCTCACAATGATGCTTTGAATTTTTGCGATGCCTTGAGTGCCAAACTGGGCAAAGCGCCGAAAAGTATTGCTTTGCGCGACACGCGAACGCGTTGGGGTTCGTGTACGTCGGCAGGCGA
>JAYSRI010000098.1:0-4917 GCA_043721175.1 Alphaproteobacteria bacterium | reverse complement strand
GCGCAAAATCTGAAACAGATTTTCTTGGGCCACGTATGCTCTATCTTAAAGTGCTAGATCGACCTGATGTGCTTCATAAATGAAGCACGGCGATCTAGGTGGCGAGCGCGGGTCTGCACGCTTATATGAACACTACACTGCTAAGTGCGTTCTTGGCATAAAGGTAACAAATCATGATCGAACTTCGGCCATTCAACACATTAGGACGCTTCCGTAATAGCTGGCTCAATGCGCGCCATCATTTTTCCTTCAGCGAATATCGCGATCCCGCACGCGACCAGTGGGGTACAATCCGGGTTTGGAACGATGATGAAATCGAGCCCGGCCAAGGGTTTGCGCCTCATAGTCATAAAGACATGGAAATCATCACCTATGTGCGCGAAGGTGCGATTACCCATCGCGACAGTCTTGGCAACGAAGGCCGCACTGTTGCGGGCGATATGCAAGTGATGAGTGCCGGAACGGGCATCCAACATTCAGAAATGAACTTGGAGGCAGTCCGTACCAAATTGTTCCAAATCTGGATCATTCCCGAAACAACCGGAATCGCACCCTCTTGGGGCGCAGCGCAATTTCCTAAGGACGATAGGGAAGGGCAATTTGCTGTTTTGGCATCTGGCTTTGACAATGACGGGGACGCCTTGCCGATCCGTCAGAAAGCCCGTGTTCTGGGTGCCAGCCTGAAGGCCGGGCAATCGGTTGCCTATGAACCTGAAATGGGTCGACACATTTATCTAACAAGTGCTGCTGGCGTTGTCTCGGTCAATGACATTGAGCTTTTTGAGCGCGATGGAGCTGCGATCAAGGATGAGGCCAGACTGACAATTACCGCAATTGTCGATGCGCAAGTGGTGTTGGTTGATGCGCCTTAACTTGGCTTTGACATGATTGGGTTATGATCACGTTGGACAAGAGTTTGGGGTGATCATCATGTTTTTTGGAAAAAACAATCGACGTCGTGTTGAGCCAGTGGCAAGGCCTGCGCCAACCCCAGCAGACAAGGCACGCGGCTTGGTAACGACTTCCAACGGCCCCGATACGCCGGTGATGGATGTGGCGGCGATGCGTAAGGCTCTCAGCCACGCAGCTTGGCGCGATCCATGGGTTGAGCGGCGCAAGACCGATATCATCGCCAATGCCGTGGGGACACTGGAGCGAACGGCTGCTTGCGTTGATCTGGCTGTTGAACGGCTCGCAGAAGCCAATGAGACTTTGTTGCAGGGCAAGGCCGCCACGGACCGGGTTATGCGCGGCTTGTTAACGGCCCGCTTTGAAGAGCTACTGGACAGCCTAGAGCGCATCATCGTGTTAGCTCAAGATGGTTCGGTCAATTTGTTAGCAGGCGTGCCAAGTGGTGTGGGGCAAATTTCAGGTGCCCGTCGCACGATTTTGCCTTGTAACGGCCTCAGCCTTGATATTGGCAGCGCTGGTTTCAGCTATGTGTTGACACCAATCGATATCGACCGCGGCTTGTCAGGATTGGCTATTGGTGTGTTGCAAAACGGCTTCGAGGACGACGAGGAGACGTATGCCATTGAAACGGCTCTGATCAAGGCGCAGGCTAAACTCGCGCAATTCGCGAGCCGTTTGAGCCACGACGCGACAATGTTGGTGCGTATCGCCCGCGACAATGAAAGCGCCAAGGCCTTGCACGAAGCATCCCAGCCGATTTCGCCGCCAGCCAACATCGATGAACCAGCCATAAGTCAAACCGATTGCGAGGCTGCTACGTAAACATACTCGAAAGCGAGTTCATCATGACCCAGACCACATTGCGCGCCATTCTTGTTGCCGCCATTGCCGGAACCAGTGCGGCTTGTGCCACCACTGTTGCCCCACCTGAAGCTAAGGCCCCTCAACAACTCGTGCTGGAAGATTATTTCAAAGGGCAGACCACGGCGTGGGGTGTGTTTCAAGAGCGCAATGGCACATTGATCCGCCAGTTCAAAGTGGACATTACCGGCACTTGGGATGGCAATGTTCTGACGTTGGACGAGCGTTTTGACTATGCCGATGGCGCTAAAGAGCAGCGCGTTTGGAAAATCCGTAAAACCAGCCCAACAACTTACGAGGGCACCGCAGGCGATGTACGTGGTGTCGCGCGCGGCATCGTGCAGGGCAATCAATTGTCTTGGACATATGACGTCGATCTGAAGATTGGCGAACGCACTGTGCTCGTGACATTTGATGATCGCATGTGGTTGCAACCTGATGGCGTTTTGATCAACCGCGCCAAGGTTAAGAAGTTTGGCATCACGTTTGGCGAGGCGACTATCGTCTTTCAAAGCCCCAACAAATAATTGCGTGACTGCAATCGCGTGTGCTTGCTGCCAACAAAAAAGCGTTAATTTAACCCGCTGCTAACCACGATGCTGCTTGAGTAAAGGCACGCAGGCCTTGGGCCTGCAAAGCTCCAGAACGGCGCGCTTCAATTCAGGCAAACGGGACACAGACAATGGGTGCGCGCGCACAAGCGAGAGTAGGCACGATCAATTGGCAAGCACGGGTGGCACGTGATGGCCTATTGGGGCTGGGCGTTTTAGCAGGGTTTTTAATCGCCATTGCGACCATCAGCTTTAATGCCAGCGATGCGAGCTGGAATGTTTCGGGCGCTTCAAAGGTCGCTAACTGGCTCGGTGCACCGGGCGCCACATTGGCTGACTTTGCTTTGCAACTCATTGGCTTGGCAATTGTACCAGCCTTGCTGGCGACTATTGCTTTGTGCTTGCTCGCTTTACTGCGCGGTCCTGGTGGCGTTGATCGTATGGCGCTGCGCTCATATTGCGCTTTGGGCGGGGTCATTTTGTTTTCTGCAGCTGTTGCAGGTCTGCCGCACGCTAATGGTTGGGTCATGGCAACGGGCCTTGGTGGCTTGATGGGCGACTGGCTATTATCTTTGATGGCATGGCCGTTTGCGGGCAATGGCGGCGGGCGCGGCTTGGGCGCGCTGATTGCTTTTGTCGGCGCAGCCATTTGCGCCATCGTCGCGTTGCGGTTAAAGCGCACCGACATGGAAGCTGCCTTTGATGCCGTCAGCTATTATTGGGCAAGCCTGCGGGTGGGTATCGATGGCCTGCTAGCTGGGCGGACGCCGCGCAAACCAAACACAAAACCGCCCACAAAACGTGCTCCAAAGACCAAAGCACGCAGCGAGGCGTTTTTAGACGACGACGACACTGCCGCGATTGCGGCTCGGTTTGCGCCCCAGCGCCCCGCACAAGTTGCCACGCGCGATGTTTGGCGTGAACCAGAGGTTCATAACGGTGCTTATTCAGCACCTGGCTACCCTGCTGTTGATATTCCTATTGAACTTCCAAAATCGCCCAAGCAATCGCCGCGTGCCTTGCGTGAAGCACAGCCTGAATTGCCGATGTATCCCGCGAACAATAAATTCGAACTTCCCCGCCTAGATTTGCTGGCGAAACCCAAGCCGCGCGTGGCCCATCACGATGAGGCGGCACTCAAGCAAAATGCGCGTTTGTTGATGACAGTATTGAGTGACTTTGGCGTCAAAGGTGAAATCCTTAATGTACGACCAGGCCCTGTCGTGACCTTGTATGAGCTCGAACCAGCCGCGGGAGTGAAGTCAGCACGCGTGATCGGTTTAGCCGATGACGTAGCCCGCTCAATGTCAGTGCAAGCGTGCCGGATCGCTGTTGTGCCGGGGCGAAATGCGATTGGCATCGAGCTGCCAAATGCCCGTCGCGAGACTGTCTATTTGCGCGATTTGTTGTCTACTGCCGATTATGAGGGCGGGCGTCAGGAACTGCCATTGGCGCTTGGCGAAACCATTGGTGGCGAGCCTTCGGTTGCTGACCTTGCGCGCATGCCACATTTGTTGATCGCGGGCACGACAGGTTCGGGCAAATCGGTTGGTATCAACGCAATGATCCTGTCGATCCTGTATAAGATGACGCCAGCGCAATGCCGCTTTATCATGATTGACCCCAAGATGCTGGAATTGTCAGTCTATGACGGCATCCCCCATTTGCTCGCCCCTGTGGTGACTGATCCCAAAAAGGCGGTTGCCGCGCTTAAATGGGCAGTGCGCGAGATGGAAGATCGCTATCGTAAGATGAGCAAGATTGGCGTGCGCAATATCGCTGGCTATAATCAACGCGCTGCAGAAGCCGTTGCAAAGGGTGAAACTTTCTCGCGCACAATGCAAACCGGCTGGGACCGTGAAAGTGGTAAGCCAATCTATGAGACTGAGACGTTTGAGCTTGAGCACATGCCCTATATCGTCGTGGTGATCGACGAAATGGCCGATCTGATGTTGGTAGCGGGCAAGGATATTGAAGGTGCTGTTCAGCGTCTGGCTCAAATGGCGCGGGCGGCGGGCATCCATCTGATCATGGCGACTCAACGTCCGTCAGTAGATGTTATTACCGGCACCATCAAAGCCAACTTCCCGACCCGCATTTCCTATAGCGTCACCTCAAAAATCGACAGTCGCACAATTTTGGGCGAGCAGGGTGCCGAGCAGTTGCTGGGCCAGGGCGATCTGTTGTTTATGGCTCAAGGCGGCAAAATGCGCCGTTTGCACGGGCCGTTTGTGGCTGACAATGAGGTCGAAGAAATCGTTGCCAGCCTAAAAGCACAAGGCGGACCTGACTATTTTGAAGACATTACCGCCGAAGACGACGAGGATAATCCTTACAGTGACACTGGCGCTTCGGGCGATGGCGAAAACGCCAGCAATGATATCTACGACAAAGCAGTTGCTATTGTCGCACGCGACCGTAAGGCCTCAACCTCCTATTTGCAGCGCCGTTTGTCGCTCGGCTATAACCGTGCCGCGAGCCTCATTGAACGGATGGAGCGAGACGGCATGATCAGCGCGCCCAACCACGCCGGCAAGCGCGAGATATTGCTGCCTGACCATGGTTAGGACACTTTTGGTTGGTTAGGCGTTCA
>JAYSRI010000097.1:0-1985 GCA_043721175.1 Alphaproteobacteria bacterium | reverse complement strand
AAGTTTACCGTGCTGGCCTCACAGAACTGAGCCTGCCGTTTGACGGGGTTGAGGAAACCCTGATGGTCTTAGCCGAACAAGGCGCGATTTTAAGCGTATGCACGAATAAGCCGCCGCACTTGGCTAACCCTGTTTTGGCAGCATTTAACTTAAGCCGTCATTTCAAGGCAATTATCGGCAATGGGCAAGCGGGGGTCAATAAACCTGACGCACGCCACCTGACGCACACAATCGACGCCAGCGGTGGCAACGTCACTCGTGCGCTGATGGTGGGCGATAGTATCACTGACGTCCAAGCAGCGAGAAACGCCAACATTCCTGTCGTGCTTGTGTCATTTGGTTATACCATAGAAAAAGCGTCCACCCTTGGGGCAGACGCTATTTTCGATCATTACCACGAGCTGCCCGAGTTGGCAGCACGGATCATGAATGCTTAGATTCTACGCGGCTTCGGTTGCAGCGCGGCGGCGCGGCAAACCGTTTACCATATCTGATCGCACGTCTGTACGGCCCGAACGCATCGCAGGCACGAAACCTTCTTCGACCAGATCAACGCTGACATCATAGCCACGCTCACGCCAGTATTCTTGGATCTTTAGTTTCAAACGTCGTGCGCCGTCGTTCGTGCAGAAATCGCCTTCCATTGTGTCCTCTTTTATTATAAATCTGGAGTGGCCGAAATTAGCCATTTTCCATAAGTTGAGCTTATAACGTCACGTCACTGACATAATCAAGCGTTTTCTTTGACTAAAAGAATTTTTCTTTCAAACACAAAACAATCGATTGCAGTACCCTTGACAGCTGATTTTTCCTACAGGTTATGCCTTTTTCTGGAAAATGCGCATTTTTCTGCCTCACTGCAATCAATTTCAGGAAATTATAACCTTGATGTTGCAACTTGTTCTGAACGGCATGATACTTATGTCCGGCGCAATCGGGCGTGCATAGGTGAATTGCATTTATGCATGTCTCTGATGGGCAGCCAAATGAAGATGAAAGCATGAGCGCACGTATCAAAGAAGCACGGCAAGCGCGCGGTTGGAGTCAGCAAGAGCTCGCCGAACGCGTCAGCGTGTCTCAGCCAACCATTGTCCATTGGGAGCAAGGCACACATACACCACGTCACCTCGCACTCGCGCGATTGGCTGATGCGTTGGGGGTATCGCGCCAATGGTTGCGCGGCGATGGCGAAGTGTTTGCTGCGCAAAGCGTCGAAAAAGTGGTGATGCCCAATGTCACTCAGTCAGCGCATCAAATGTATTTGAGTGTCCCACTCATTCATGTTCCAGTTTTCGCCGGCCCTTTCGACCGCACCGAAATAGAGGCTTGTTTACGATACGAGAGAACACCAGTTGGATATGCGCCTATCTCGCGCGATATCCACAGTCCGATTGGTGTGCGTGTCGACGATCCCGCCGTGCGCCGCGAATTTCCAAAAGGAAGTACAGCCATCATTGATTGTGCAGACAAAACCCTTGTCGATGGAAAATACTATCTGGTTTCTGCCAGTGGAGCCGCCCGTCTACGTCGTTGGGGCGCGTTGCCGCAACGGCTAGAAGCCGATAGTGTGGATGACGTTCAATTCTTGACTGCTCCCCCCGAAGTACTGGGCCGCGTCGTGATGAGTATTCGGGTTTATTGACGCAAATCCAAGCAACACCAGTCGCATAGACCTGCGCACTACAGATTGTTCCAACACGCATATCAACTCACGAACCCAAAAAACGCCGACCCTCGCAAAGCTGTTACAAACAGATACCCCACTGGAGAAACGCGCGGTCGCCATATGCCGTCAAGACCCGTCATGTTGATCAGGCTATCACGCGTTAATACCAACGGCCCAATGAAACAACTCGTTTTCTATAGAAAGTCATCCCCGACAAACGTAGCGCAGCGTAGAGAAGATCGGGGACCTCATCGGGTTGTACGCTCAAATTTCAGGGGTTCCCCGCTCTTCGTTGCGCTACGCTTCACTGCGGCGGGGA
>JAYSRI010000096.1:0-4935 GCA_043721175.1 Alphaproteobacteria bacterium | reverse complement strand
AGAGCAACGTGACGCGCGACTGTCGATTATTTGTGCAACGTCTGGCGATACGGGTGGTGCAGCCGTTGAAGCGCTCAAACAATCCCACCGCATTGATTTATTTGTGTTGCTACCAGATGGGCGCGTCTCGGACGTGCAACGGCGCTTTATGACAGCATCGGGGGCCGCAAATGTGCACGCACTGGTCGTAGATGGCGACTTTGACGGTGCACAAGCGATTGTTAAAGCATTATTGTCTGACAGCGCTTTTTGTGCAGACGTGAATTTGTCCCCTGTAAACTCGATCAACTGGGCCCGCATTATGGCACAAGCTGTTTATTACGTAACTGCATCATGCGCACTGAGCAGCGGTGGTCCGGTCAACTTTACGGTGCCCAGCGGCAACTTTGGTGACGCTTTGGCCGGATTTGTCGCCAAGATGATCGGCGCTCCGATCGGCCGCATTATGATCGCCACGAATGCAAATGATGGCATTGCCCAAGCGTTTGAGACCGGCACCTATACCAAGACTGCCGCTAGCCAAGCTACATTGAGCCCGGCGATGGACATCAACGTTGCCAGCAATTTCGAACGCATCATGTTTGAAGCGGTTGGCCGTGACGCTGCTGTCCTAAAGCGGCTCTACGATGGATTTGCCCAGACAGGCAGCTATGAAATCCCTGATTACGCTTTGACCGCATTGAAAGAAACCTTCGATGCTTTCAGTGTTGATGATGCTGAAACTCGCTGGGCATTGGCCGATTGCTTTGAACAAACTGGCGAGATCGTGTGCCCTCATACGGCAGTTGGTTGGCGCGGTCGGTTCGATGCGGAAGAAACATCGGGCGCACGTGTTGTATTGGCAACGGCCCATGCCGCCAAGTTTCCTGAAACGGTGGAGCAAGTGCTTGGGGTGAAGCCCAGTCTGCCACGTCATTGTGCTGACTTGTTTGATCGAACCGAGAATTTTGTGCGTCTGGCCGCTAACCAGAGCGCTGTCATGGCTTACATCAAAGAAGCGATCGGCCATACATCATGAGTGCCGCGATTCTCCATACCCTCGACAACGGGGTAAGACTGCTACTCGATCCGATGCCGGGGCTTGCCACCAGTTGCGTTGGTGTGTGGGTGCGAGCAGGGACGCGTGCAGAGTCTGAAAGTGAAAACGGCATTGCCCATTTGCTGGAGCATCTGGTTTTTAAGGGCGCTGGCGGGCGAGACGCGCGTCAGCTTGTTGAAGAGGCCGAAGGGCGCGGGATTTATCTCAATGCTGCCACGGGCTATGAACGCACTGGATTTTTCGCGCGCTGCCTTGCCGAAGATGCCGGCTTTGCGCTCAGTCTAGCGACCGATCTGATATTAAAGCCCCACCTTAACGAAGCCGACTTAGCGCTTGAAAAAGGTGTGGTTTTGCAAGAGATTGGTGAGGCCTTTGATGATGCCGAAGACCGTTGCGGCGTCTTGCATCAACTGGCTGCCTTTCCCGACCAAGCGCTTGGCCGCCCGATCCTTGGCGATGAAGCCAGCTTGGCAGGTATCACCAAAGCCGACATTGACGGTTTTCGTGCGCGCAATTATGCGCCATCGAGCATGATTGTCGCGGTATCTGGTGCAATGGACCAAGCCGCAATTTACGAGCAAATTCAGGCTGCCTTTGGCAGTCTAACGCCATTTGATGCCGCGCGTGCCACTGAGGCACATGTGGGCGGCGCAACTCAATGTGAGGTGCGCGACAGCGAGCAAGTTCACCTGACCTTTTCATTACCCGGCCCCAAAATGGGCAGTGACGAGGCATTGGCGGCAAGGGTCATGTGCGAGATTTTAGGCGGCGGGATGGCGTCGCGTTTGTTTCAGGATTTGCGCGAAACACGTGGTCTTGTCTATTCGGTGGAAGCCTTTTGCGACCTATACGAAGATGCCGGCCGCGTTTGCGTGTCAGCGGGTTGCAGTGGGCAAGCGGCGGGTGACGTGGCCAAGCGCGTTGGCGAACACTTGATCGACATGGCCGAACACGGCCCAACCCAAGTCGAACTCAAACGGGCAGGGCGGATCCTAGAGGCCAGCATCATGATGGCAGCAGAAAGCCCGGCAGCGCGCTGCGAAGGCGGCGTCAGCCAAACCTATCTTTATGGGCACCCCATGACGTTGAATGAGGTCAGTGCGCGGGTTCGCGCTGTAACGGCTCAGCGTGTACAAGAGGCCGCCAAACTGGCTGTTGCTGCTGGCTTTGTAGGCGGTGCCGCCGCTAGTGCTGTTGGGCCCCAGAAAGGACTTGGCAGCGCCAAGATGTTTGGCGATATGTTTGTGAACTAACGGCAAGGCCAAGCCTTTGGTGCCAAGATACATTCAAATGCCGACACGCCTTTTCCTGATCGCCAAGTCTCGTTAAGAAGAAATCATGACCACAGCCCCTGATCCAAACGACCTCGACATCCGCGCTGCTCGCCCCGACCAATACATGGCGGGGGCAACTGGCGATTGGGAAATCATTGTTGGCCTTGAGGTCCATGCCCAAGTAACAGCGCAGTCCAAGTTGTTCTCCGGCGCCAGTGCCGCCTATGGCGGCGCACCAAACGCGCACGTATCGATTGTGGACGCAGGCTTGCCCGGCATGTTGCCCGTGATCAACAAATATTGTGTTGAGCAGGCGGTGCGCACGGGTCTTGGCCTTGGTGCGCAGATCAATTTGTGGAGCCGCTTTGACCGCAAAAACTACTTTTATCCCGACCTTCCCCAAGGCTATCAAATCAGCCAGTTTGCTCATCCAATCGTGGGAGAGGGGACGCTGAACGTCGATTGCGACAATGGCGAGACCATTCCTATTCGCATTGAGCGCATCCATCTTGAGCAAGACGCTGGCAAGTCGATCCATGACCTTGATCCGCGCGCGACTTATGTCGATTTGAACCGCTCTGGCTGTGCTTTGATGGAAATCGTTAGCAAGCCCGACATCCGCTCTGGCGAGGAAGCAGCCAATTATTTCAAGACCTTGCGCGCACTTGTTCGCTATCTGGGTACATGCGATGGCAATATGGATGAAGGCTCGATGCGGGCCGACGTCAACGTATCCGTCCGCCGTCCAGGCACCCCGTTTGGTACGCGCTGCGAGATCAAAAACGTCAATTCGACCCGCTTTGTTGCCCTGGCAGTAGACGCTGAAGCGCGTCGCCAGATTGAAGTGCTCGAAGATGGCGGGTCAATCACGCAACAAACCCGATTGTTTGACCCAAAAACAGGCCAAACCCGCTCGATGCGCTCCAAAGAGGATGCGCATGATTATCGTTACTTCCCTGACCCTGATCTATTGCCATTGGTGATAACGCAAGAATTTGTTGACGGCATAAAGGCCAGCCTGCCTGAATTGCCCGAAGCCAAAAAGCACCGTTTCATGGCTGATTACGGCCTGTCGGCCTATGACGCGGCGGTACTGGTATCGGATAAAGACCATGCGGACTTCTTCGAAGTGGCTGCCAAAGGCGGGCGCGATGCTAAAATCGTCAATGGCTGGATGACGGTTGAGTTGTTCGGTTGGCTGAATAAAAATTGCAAAGACTTGTCAGAAACGCCTGTGTCCGCACAGCGTTTGGGTGAATTGGTTGGTTTGATCTCGGACGGCACGATCAACGGCAAGATTGCCAAGGACGTGTTCCCGCGCATGATCGAAACGGGCGATAGCGCAGCTGTCATCGTCGAGCGCGAAGGCCTGAAGCAAGAGACTGATACAGGCCTGATCGAAACCACAGTGGATACGCTCATTGCTGCCAACCCGGATAAAGTCGTCGAAGCGCTTGCTAAGCCCAAGGCGCTTGGCTGGTGGGTCGGTCAACTTATGAAAGCCACAGGCGGCAAAGCTAGCCCGGCCGTGATTAATGAGGTGATTAAGGCTAAGTTGGGGCTTTGATTGCCAGAACGTGATCTTTCGAGTCGCGGTTACCGCGTCACTACGCTTGAGGTGAACACAGACGGCCAAAAGTCAGAGATGATGCCACCGCATGGCACCATCTCTGAGAGCTCTGCTAAAGCAAAGTCGGTCCCAGTCCAAACGTAAGTTTCCGCGCTGCCGCAGTCGCCCAATCCTCTACCCTTATCAAAAGCTGTGATCATTCCTTTCGCTGGGTTTATGCTGGCATTCACGATGCCGATCGCTTCCTCAGAATCTCCAACTGGCTTGCCAGTGAAATGTGCCATAACAATGCCAGTGCGGGGCGCCTGGATATAGAGTTGGTTCCACATGTTATAGGCACCAGCACCGCAGGGAACTGACCATAATATCCTGCCACGGTCGAGATTGAAGGCTTCGATATTTGTCCCGCCTGCGTCGAGGCGTTCAGCGTCGTCGCAAGCAGCAGTGCGCAATGCCATGACGGCGGCCGGTGGACGCACGCCCGCTCGCTTTGTGAACGATTGGGCAGTCAGAATTGGTCGAGCGGCAGCTGCGGGAACGCTTGAGGCAGAGCGCCGTCCAATATCAATTAAAGCATTTGTTGTGCCCGTGCGCCCTTGGTGTGCATCGATAGCACGCCCTGAAGCCACCAATCCGGACAAACTCACAAAGAAGACTTTGCGCTTGACGGGACCAACGACCAAAACGGCATGACTGGCCCCACGTGCAACACTGATGAAGCTGGCATTGAGGCTAGGTGCGATCTCGATTGCGCCCGTACTTCCCATCGTTGCGGCAAAAATGCCCCGTTCAACGAGCCGTCCGCTTGTATCAAGCAAGCGTATTTCAGCGTCGCTTGGAATAGAATTACTGGAAAGATCGGGTCGGCTCAACAAAATGCGTGGGGTGCTAGTTGGACCGGCTGCCCGTTCAATTGTCATCCAACCTGCCTGCACATCGTCGCTTAGCCCACGGGGGCGCGATACCAAGCCGCCTTCACTGCGCGAGGAAACTGAATAAGCCATGCAGGTCTTGATATTATTGCACGTGACGCTCCAGTCGCGGTAAGTGAG
>JAYSRI010000095.1:0-4941 GCA_043721175.1 Alphaproteobacteria bacterium | reverse complement strand
AAGAGATTGATGCGATGCGGATTTTAGGCCTTGATCCTATCGACATGCTGGTTGTGCCAAGGGTGATCGCGCTATTGGTTATGTTTCCGATTTTGACTTTTTTGGCGATGGTTGCGGGCATTGCCGGGGGCGGCTTGGTGGTCGTGTCACTGCTCGACCTCAGCCCAACATTGTTCCTGTCACGGCTGCAACAGAATGTAGGCGTTGATCAGTTTTGGGCAGGCATGGCCAAGGCACCAGCATTTGCCTTTGTGATCGCGATCATTGGTTGCCGTCAAGGTTTGAATGTAGAAAACGACGTGATATCTCTAGGCCAAAATACAACAGCTTCAGTGGTTCAAGCGTTGTTTATGGTCATTATTTTGGAAGCTGTCTTCGCGCTGATTTACATGGAGCTCGGGATATGAGCCCGAGTGACGCGCTAACACCAATCTTGGACGTGCCAGAAGAAGAGCTAGCCATCCGATTGCGCGGAATTGCCAATCGGTTCGGCCCTGTTACTATTCACGAAAACCTCGACCTCGATATTTTGCGCGGTGAAACTGTAGGCATCGTAGGTGGTTCAGGTACAGGCAAGTCGGTTTTGTTGCGCGCAATCATTGGTTTGCGCCGCCCATCCGAAGGCGTTGTCACAGTACTTGGCCACAACGTATGGGACGAAGATGACGCTGGACGCAAAGCACTTGATGCGCGTTGGGGCGTTATGTTTCAAGATGGCGCCCTATTTTCTAACTTGACCGTCCGCGAGAACGTTTTAGTTCCCCTGCGCGAGCACACTAACTTGCCCCAGAAGTTGATCATTGAGATTGCTGACTTAAAGATACTGATGGCAGGACTGCCAATCGACACGGCAACGAAATTGCCGTCTGAATTGTCTGGCGGCATGAGAAAACGGGCTGCGCTGGCACGTGCGTTGGCGCTCGATCCTGACGTTTTATTTCTTGATGAACCAACTGCTGGCCTTGATCCGATCACGGCAGGGCGCTTTGATGAGTTGGTGAACGAACTCAAGGAAACATTGGGCCTCACGATCTATCTGATCACGCATGATCTTGATACATTGCGCGATGCGTGTGATCGAGTCGCTGCCTTGGCAGGTGGTAAAGTTGCTGCGATTGGGCCACTGGATTATGTTCGCGAGAACGCAACTGGTTGGTTGGCTGAATATTTTAGTGGTCCGCGTGGCCGTGCAGCACTTGGGTAACCAAGGAACGTGGTATCAATATCGGCGCTAGAATGGTGTCGTTGGGAAAGTCGAATATGGAAACCCGCGCGAATTACGTCATGATAGGGCTGTTTTCGATCCTTTCAGTGATCGCAGCGGTCATTTTTACGTTGTGGATTGCCAATTCAGGCATCAACAAACAATCTTCGCCGTATGATGTTGTATTCGAAGGCCCCGTTCGCGGCTTGGAAGTTGGCGGTGAAGTGCGTTTCAATGGCATTAAAGTAGGAGAGGTCACTGACCTTACACTCAGCCGCGACAACCCCAAAGACGTGATTGCCCGAATTCAAGTTCAATCCAATACCCCCATCAGTGTGACATCTGTTGCCGAGCTGGAACCGGCAGGCCTAACTGGCACTGCCTATGTCCAAATTTCAGCCGGTCAAGAAGGCTCGGCACGCCTTGAAGGCCGACTGGGGCAGGGACCGCCTAAGATTTCCAGCCGGCGCGGGCAACTTGATCGTTTGTTTGGGGAAAGCGAAGATGTGATCTCAACGACATTAACGGCCGTGACCAATATCAACAAACTGCTCAGTGATGAAAACATGCGCAATTTTGGCTCAACTCTTGCCAACATAGAGCGCTTAACTGCACAGCTTAGTTCTAATGGTTCTGCAATTTCAGCCTTTCGCGATGCAAGTTTAGAGGCAACGCTACTGAGCCGCTCGGCACGCAATTCGGTTGATCGCTTGACAAATCAGACCATTTCCACGGCTGCGACCTATGACGCTTTGGGAAGGAATTTGCTGGTTCAAACCCAAGGCTTAACATCAGAATCACGCGCACTCATTGCGTCGAGCAGTTTGTTAGTTGCTGGGCTAAACGAAGACGCAAATTCAATATCTGGTGGTGCCGAACTCACGTTGGCCAAAACAATTGAAACCCTTGATGCCGCAGAAAAATCTATGGCTGAGTTTAACCAAACAGCGAAGACTTTGCGCGAAGCGACCAACCAGTTTGGGGCTTTAGCAACCACTGCCAATCGCGCTACTGCTTCGATAGACCGCTTCTTTGTTGTTGGCACAGAACAAACTTTGCCTGATCTTAGCCGCGCGGCTCAGGAAGTGCGCAATACCAGTATGACGTTCGACCAATTGGGCCAGCAAATCGGCTCTAACCCTGGCGCTTTCTTGTCCCAGCCGCCAACACGTAGCGTGGAGTGGAAGCGATGAGCAGAAAAAATAGCGGGACTTTAATATTTCGATTTGTTGCGGCTGGATCCGTCTTGATGGCGCTAACAACGATAGGTGGGTGCATTACTTTGCTGCCAAAGCCCGGCAAGCCGCCCTCTATTGTCACAATGCGAGCCGACCCGACACTGGTTCGATCCCAAACGCCGGCACCATTTAGTATCGGTGTTGGGTTGCCAACAATGCCTGCCATATTGGCGAGCAACAGAATTGCCGTGCGTCAAAACGATGGGGCCTATGCATTCATTGACCGATTACAATTGTCAGCCGCTGCGCCCGAAACAATTCAAAGTGTTGTGCTAGAAACGTTTGACAGAGCAGGGGGGGCGCGCGCTGCGGTTCGGGCCTTGACGGTCGCGAGACCAGATTTTGAGGTCCATTTCGACGTCAATGCTTTTGAGGTAACAGAGCCAGAAGGTCGTCAACCTGGGATTGCACGCATTGAAACGGGCGTTCGGCTGATTGAGGTTTACACTGGCCGCCCGCTTGCCTCAACCATCATTATTGCCGAAGTACCTGCACCTCGTGGTGATCGAACGGTGCCTGCGGTAGCGCTTGAAAAAGCTACCCGTCAGATGGCGATCCAAGCGGTCAATTGGTCAATTCGCACCGCAATGCCGTTTCACGCTTCCAGAGCGGCGTCTACGACGAGATAGACACGGGCTTCGTTTCCAGTGATGCGGCCTTTGCCGACAGCTTCGCGGCGACCTTCAACAAAACGAACAATGCTGGCCCGCAGATCGGGGTCTGATGCCAGCTTACGACGCATAGCGCGCACTTCGTCTGGCAAAAGTTCGCGGGTTGCTTTGCGCCCTTGATCACGCGACCGACTGGCAGCTTTGCGCAATTGATCTAGGCTGGCATCCGTAAGGGCGGTTTCTAGTGATAATTCCCTGACGAGATTGGCGATGCGACCCGTCTCAGCTTTGGCACCCTTGGCATCCAGCGTGGAGAGGACTTGCTTCCAACTCCACCCGCCTTCTGCGCCGCCAGTAGCTGGAGGTGCGCGGCCAATCTGCAATTCTGCAAATGGATCGTCTTCGATTGGCATAGGGCTTGATATCTTGAGGCCAAATCGAGGTGGTGGCGCAATCGGGGGCGCTGGTTGGGTTGATGTCTGACCTATTGGTACAATTGCGGGCTGGGCTATTGGAGCTGTTTGCTGTTGCTGTGCGGTTGCGGCGGTTTGAGCCGGGCTCAGTGACGGGATGACCTTGGGGACAATTGGTTCAGCGATTGGTGCGGCCGCTATTGGCTTAAATGCAATTGGCTTGACATCAATCGGCACAACTTGCGTCTCAGGTTCCGTCGTTGTTGGTGACTGCACCACTGTTGCAACAAGTGGCTTTGCAACAGCTGGCGGCACCGTCGGCATAGCCAATACCCCCGACAGCCCGCCCAGTCTTTGCACAACTTCGCCCAATGCCGAATACGAATCGCGCAAACGATCCTGAAACGCATTATCGAGAGCCGCTGTTTCATCCGCTGCCTTTCGCCCTGCATCTGTTAGTCGCGCTAAAGTATCATTAAGTGCGCTTTCAATCGCTTTGGCGCGCGCATCCGCCTCTTGGGGCAGATTGGCGAGGCGTCGGTCTAACCCGTCCAACAAATCTTCAACGCCGCGCGCTTGATCGGCGCAGGCAGCCGCCAGGCGTGTAAAGCGCTCTTGGATCTTTGCGCCTGTCTCGTCCAGCAGCCCAGCGGATTGTTCAATTAGCGCCCGCGCGTCGATCATACGTGTCTGCATGAATGCATCGGCATCTTTACCAGCTTCAAAAGCGGTTTGGCGAACGCTATCAAGGTGGCGCTGATTGTCGGCCATTTGCGTGCTAGCTTGCTGGCGCGCTTCTTCAGCAGCAAAGCGCACAGCCTCGGCACTTGCCTGCAAGGCCGCCAAAGTTTCAGCTCCGGCCAAGCGGGCTGCATCAGCCTCATTGCGGAGCGATTCAGTAATGACAAGTGCGTTAGCGACAGTTGCTACACGAATTTCTTCTATGGTCGCCAAACCAGCCTCGCGTCCAGCCGCGGTCTCTGTTGCGATCGTGTCTGAAACAACGCGGGCAGTTTCGGACGCAGATGTGGCCGCATCATGCAGCGATGTCACAACATTGCCGACGCTGCCAACCGCTTCATCCGCCCGCAAACGGGCTAACACCATTAGATCATGCGCGCGGGCCAGTGCGGCTTCGCCACGTCCCGCCGCTTTATCCAATTGTTCAATCGCATCAACGGCCCGTTGCGCTGCGCTATCTAGTCGTTCAGCGGCAATAGCGGCCACGTCAGAGGCACGTGTTGATTTATCCACCAACGTATCAGCCGCTGAAGCGAGGTTTGCCGCGCGTTCTTCGATGCTGTTGCTCGCAACTTGGGTTGAGGCTTGGGCTTGTTCGGTCAGTTCGGCCATCGCGGCTAGTAAGGTGTCTAGGCGATGACGTTCGCTTTCCATGGTGGCGACAAGTTGATCCGCTCCGACGCGGGCATTATTCCCTGCCGCACTCAAAGCTGTGGTTTGGCTCTCGACACTAC
>JAYSRI010000094.1:0-4941 GCA_043721175.1 Alphaproteobacteria bacterium | reverse complement strand
CGGTGCGGGGCGGTGTCATGATGCGCTAATGGCTCAGCCAACAGGCGCCCGGCTGGCCAATAATTCAGGCCGCACACGCAGCATCTTGCGGGCGTGAGAAATCTCGATCAAGAATGCCAGCAACGCACAGATCAACGAAGCCATGGCCAGAATGAACATGGCTGCAATAAAACGGGACAGATCAATGCCCAATAGCTCACCTGAGAATAACGCGACGACCACGACACAGACAAACAAATTGGTGATGGTTGCCAGAGTGATCGCGCGGTTAATCCAGTTCATCCGTTGATCAAGGACGCGCAGTTCGGACAAATGAAAGGCTTCATCGCCATATGGGGCGTTACCACTCAATATTTCGGCGTCCAGCAAGCGGTTGCGGTCAACAACGCGGGCCAAACGTGACGTCAACACCACCATGAATGTCCCAACCGCCGCCAGCAGGAAAACAGGCGCAACGGCCAGTTGGATGATCTGGGCAATGTTGTTGGCGGCATTGATTGACATGGCTTTCAACATAACTGCGGTTAAAGCATGCGTCCACACGCGTCACCATTATAGTGAACCCAAATGACAAGCCCCTCCCCTGATCCAACGCCAGACTTTGAAATTTCCATATTCGAAAGCTTGTCAGACATCGACAAGGCTGATTGGGATCGCTTGGCTAATCCAGTGGGCGCCCCGTTTGACCCGTTTGTTTCCTACGATTTCTTGCAAGCATTGGAGCAAAGCGGCAGCGCAACGGCACGTACAGGATGGGGCGGGCGACATTTGATGTGTCGCGATGGCGGCGGCGACATCGTTGGTTACGCGCCGGTTTGGCTAAAGACGCATTCGCAAGGCGAATATATTTTTGACCACGCTTTTGCAGACGCTTGGCAACGGGCTGGTGGGCAATGGTATCCTAAATTGACGTCAGCCGTGCCTTTTACGCCTGTGCCCGGGCGTCGCCTTTTGACATTACCCGGCGAGTTGGGTGCGCCAGCACGTGCCGCTATGCTAAGCGCTTTGGAACAAATCGCAGGCAATAGTGGGCTTGCAACCGCACAAATCAATTTCCCGGTAACTGATGACATTGCCGCTTTGGAAAAAATGGGATGGCTGATCCGTGAAGATCGTCAATTCCATTTCTTCAACAAAGGCTATTCATGTTTTGACGATTTCCTCTCCGAGCTGACGTCGGAAAAGCGCAAAAACTTGCGAAAAGAGCGGGCAAAAGCGCAGCAAGGTCTGGTGATAGAACGCTTGAGTGGCGACCAAATAACCGAGGAACATTGGGACGTGTTTTACAAATGCTATATTGACACTGGCGACCGCAAATGGGGCACGCCTTACTTGAACCGAAAATTCTATCGCCTGTTAGCCGAACGCATGGCCGATAAAGTCGTACTCATTCTCGCTCGGGAAGGTCCCAAATACATTGCTGCCGCACTCAACTTCATTGGCTCTGATGCGCTTTATGGACGGTGGTGGGGTCGGTTAGAGGATAGGCCATTCCTGCACTTTGAACTTTGCTATTATCAAGCGATCGACGAAGCGATTGACCGGGGGCTTTCGCGCGTTGAAGCGGGCGCGCAAGGTGGCCACAAACTGGCGCGTGGCTATGTTCCTGTGTCGATTTGGCAAGGCAATTGGATTGGGGACCGTGGGTTGCGCGCGGCAATTGCAGACTTCTTAAAACGGGAACGTGCTGCGATGGCGGACGATACATTCTGGCTCAACGAACGCACGCCGTTCAAAGTCGCGGGTGCCTAAATTTGTCGCGACGGATTTTTTCCGTGTGTCAGAAAAATATTACGTCAATAGTTATTTACACAAGCGAAAAATAAAGTTACCGATAGAGTCGGTGCCAAATAATGGGCATTTCTGTAGGCCAATACGTCATGAAATTAGACCTCCCCGCATTCAATGATGCCCTTGTCAGCGATGAAGATGCGCGACAAACGTTTACTTGGCTGGGATCACGCAATCAGCAGGACTTTGTGGCTTGGATCAAATCAGCGGCTTGCGAAACTGAGTGTAACAGCCGGATTCAAGCGGCCATCGATATGTTAGCTGGCCGAGACGTCATTCGCCGCAATTAATCTATTCCCGATCCTCAATTTGCGCTCTAAACTCTGCTTTGAACACAGCGCGGTTCAAAATGGGGGAACAGCGAATGAGTCTATCGAGCGCATATGACGACAACAATATTTTCGCCAAAATTCTGCGGGCCGAAATGCCGTGCTGGAAAGTCTATGAAGACGATCACGCGCTGGCTTTCCTTGATATTTTCCCCCAAGGCCCCGGACACACTTTGGTCATTCCAAAAGTGGCCGCAAGCAATTTACTGACGTTTCCGGCGGATCAGTTTGGAAGCTATATGGCGAGCCTACAAAAAGTGGCTGATGGCGTCGCACAGGCTTTTGAAGCTGACGGCATCACTGTTTTTCAATTTAACGGGGCCGCAGGTGGACAAACCGTTTTTCACTTGCACTTCCACATTATACCACGCCATGAGGGTGTTAGTTTGATCGGCCATGGCAAATCAATGATGGCTGGCAATGATGTGCTTGAGCGTCACCGTGACCTTATTTTAGCGGCATTGCGTTGAACCAAATGGGTTATCTCAGCATCAATCCGCAAAAAATTGTCGAGACGCTGGAAGCGCTTACTGGCCGTATTGATGAACGTTTTCCTCGCGCTGGACTGAGCGGGGTTTGCAGTGAACTGACGATGCTGGCGCAAACAACTCAAAGCCGGGTCAACCGCCTTACGAAGCCAATTTTACCAATACGCTTTGCAGTTGGCGGGATTTTGGCAATTGGTTTTGGCTTTGCCGTTTATGGTGCGAGGCTGATCGGTCACCCAGACCAAGCAAAGGAACTTTTTTCCTTGGTCTCAGGCCTTGAGTCGGTTGTGAATCTGATATTGATCACCGGCACGGGCATTTTTGTGCTGACCAGTTTTGAGGCGCGCTATAAACGCCATCAGGCGATGCAGGCGTTACATGAGCTGCGCTCAATCATTCATGTTATCGACATGCATCAATTGACCAAGGACCCATCTATGTTGGGCGGTGCACGCACATCGAGCAGCCCTGATCATAATTTATCACCGTTTCAACTGGTTCGGTACCTCGACTATTGCTCCGAGATGTTGTCACTGACCGGCAAACTTGCAGCGCTTTATGCCCAGGATTTCAACGATAACGCGGTTGTTGCCGCAGCCAGCGACATTGAACAACTGGCGACAAACCTATCGCAGAAAGTATGGCAAAAAATCACGATCATTCAAAATAATAGCCAAACTATTGATCAAAACCTGAATGCCGGCGTTTGATGACACTGTGGGCATGAACCGCTAGTTGATATTTTGAGGCGTTGTTAAAAACAAACGCTGTGGGGGATATGCTATGAAAATCTGGATTGGGGCGCTTTGCCTGGTGTCGAGCGCGATTGTGCCGGTCACGACGTTCGCCCAAGCAAGCCAAAACAGCGACCTCGGTAGCGTGGGCGCTGTAGCGACGGTCTCGCCAGATTTCTATTTTGCCGGGGGCAATTACGACCCTGCAATCCCGACGCCTCACTCGGTTCTTGGTTATGGTATTGGCGAGGCCATCAGTCCCCATGCCAAAATCATGACCTATTTTGACGCCCTCGCCGCAGCGGCACCTGACCGGATCAAGTTGTTTGAGTACGGGCGGTCTTGGCAAGGCAAGCGGTTAATTTATGCCGCTATTGGGTCACCTGAGAAAATCGCAAATCTAGAGGGCATAAAAGCGGATGCGCAGCGCTTGGCTGATCCACGCAAACTGACGCCCGGCGAAGCGGAGGCGATTATGGCGCGCCATCCCGCTGTTGTTTGGCTGGCCTATAGTGTGCATGGCGATGAAGTAGGCCCTGCCGACAGTTCCATGCAGCTGGCTTATCATCTGCTAGCGTCACGTGGCGATCCTCGTTTAGCAAGCATCCGCGCCAACAGCCTCGTGATCATGGTACCAACCCAGAACCCCGACGGACGTGACCGCTTTATATCTGGCAACACCAATGCAACGGGGATGTTGCCCGACCTTGACCCAATGTCAGCCGAGCGCGATCAACAATGGCCCGGCGGTCGGATTAATCACGCCAACTTTGACCTAAACCGCGATTGGTTTGCGCTGACACAGCCCGAAACGCGCGGTCACACGGCGGCTATGTTGAAATTTTATCCTGCCGTGGTGGTTGATGCTCACGAAATGGGGACAGATCAAACGTTCTTCTTTCCCCCTGAAGCCAATCCAATCAATCCTTATATCCCTGCCGAGCAACGCGCATTGCGTGCTGTCATCGGACAAAATACAGCCCGCTTGTTTGATGCCGCTGGCTTGAATTATTACACGCGCGAAAGCTATGACGCTTTTTATCCAGGTTACGGCGATGGCTGGCCTGCCACTCAGGGTGCCGTTGCCATGACATTTGAACAAGGCTCGGCGCGCGGTATGGCGGTTAGGCGATCCAATGGAACAACGCTGACCTTTGCCGACACGGTTCGCAGCCAGTTTATAGCAACTCTGTCAACGATCGACGTGGCCTCGCGCGAGCGGGCCAGATTTGTGCGTGCCTTTTACGAGTTCCGGCGCAGCGCTATTAGCGAAGGTCGCAGCGAAGCGACAAAAGCCTACGTCATTCCGACCCAAACCGACCAAGCCAGTGCTGACAAGATGGCGGCTGTTCTCAATCGTCAGGGCATTGAAGTGGGGCGAGCGCGCAGTCAATTTACGTCTTGTGGCAAAACCTATGGAGCCGGCAGTTACATTGTGTCAGCTGCACAACCGACAAAACGCCTAATCCGAAATTTGTTGGACCGCGAAGTGCCACTTGAGGCAGCCTTCGTTGCTGAACAAGAACGTCGCCAGCGACTGGGTCTGGACGACGAAATCTACGATGTCACCGGTTGGTCGCTGCCGTTGCTCTACAATAT
>JAYSRI010000093.1:0-1995 GCA_043721175.1 Alphaproteobacteria bacterium | reverse complement strand
AAAGCGGTTTTAGGGGCAGGGGCCTATATGTTCGATAAGATTTTGATTGCTAATCGGGGCGAAGTTGCTGTTCGCATCATCAAGACGTGTCGCCGTATGGGGGTGAAGACGGTGATCGTATATTCCGACGCCGACCGCGATTCTATGGCGGTTGAGATGGCTGACGAGAGTGTGTTCATCGGGCCGGCGCCCGCGTCAGAATCCTATCTCGTGATTGATAAGATCATTGCCGCTGTCAAACAATCAGGCGCGCAAGCGGTGCATCCGGGCTTTGGTTTTTTGTCAGAGAAGGTTGAGTTCGCGCAGCGTTGCGCCGACGAAGGCATCGTCTTTATCGGCCCAAATCCTCACGCTATTCACGCGATGGGTGACAAAATTGAGAGCAAAAAAACTGCGTCCGCCGCTGGTGTCTCATGCGTGCCCGGCTACATTGGCGAGATTGCTGACACAGCTCACGCTATCATAATTTCGGGCGAGATTGGATATCCCGTGATGATTAAGGCCTCGGCTGGTGGCGGCGGTAAGGGCATTCGCGTGGCCTATAACGAGAAAGACGTTGCAGAGGGTTTTCCGGCGGTAAAAGCTGAAGCCAAGAACGCGTTTGGCGATGATCGTATTTTCATCGAGAAATTCATACTGGCCCCCCGTCACATCGAAATCCAGGTGTTGGGCGACAAGCACCGCAATGTCGTGCATTTGTTCGAACGCGAATGCTCCATCCAGCGCCGCAATCAAAAGGTCATTGAAGAAGCGCCGTCACCTTTGCTGGATGAAGCCACTCGCGCCGCGATGGGCGCGCAGGCCGTCGCACTCGCGCAAGCGGTTGGTTACGATAGTGCAGGCACGGTTGAGTTTGTCGCGTCAGGTGAAGACAAGAGCTTTTATTTTCTTGAAATGAACACGCGATTGCAGGTTGAACACCCAGTGTCAGAAGCCATCACGGGTCTTGACCTAGTGGAGCAAATGTTGCGCGTTGCGGCGGGGGAGCCCTTAGCGTTTAAGCAAGAGGACTTGTCAATCAATGGCTGGGCCATTGAAAGCCGGATTTATGCCGAGGATCCTTACCGCAACTTCTTGCCCTCAATCGGGCGCTTGAAACGCTATAGCCCACCAGAAGAAGGCGATTTTGGCACCTATACCGTCCGAAATGATGCTGGGGTGCGCGAGGGTGACGAGATTTCGATCTATTATGATCCAATGATCTCCAAGTTGGTAACCTGGGCACCAACGCGCCTCGCCGCAATTGATGCCCAAGCGGCGGCGCTGGATAATTTCGCCATTGAAGGCATTCAAGATAACATCCCGTTTCTTGCCGCTGTGATGGAAGAAAAGCGCTTTCGTTCTGGCAACATCACGACAGCCTATATCAAGGACGAGTTTCCCGAAGGCTTTAAGGGCGCGCCGTTGACCGACAAAATCCAGCGCTTGTTTGCCGGGATGGGTGCGTTGGTACATATGGTCAAATTGGCCCGCGATGCGCAGATTTCTGGTCGTATGACGCCGCCAACGCCTGTGCGGGCTGATTGGGTCGTGCGGATTGAAGGAACTTATCACGCGGTGCATGTTGAGCCGACAGCAACCGGCGCACATGTGCGGTTTGAGAGCGGTGAAACCATTGATATCATCAGCAATTATAAGCCCGGTGATCGTCTGATCACAGGTTTTGCCAATGCTCAGGGCGTTTTTGCCAATGAAGCTTTCAGCGTAAAGTTCAAAAACCGCGTGCAAGGCTATGAGTTTGCTTACCGCGGTGCCAAAGCCGTTGTCATTGTCGCGACACCACGAGATGCGCTGCTGCACGCAAAACTACCTGCTAAAGTCGCCGCTGACACCTCCCGCTTGATACTATCGCCAATGCCTGGGCTCGTGGTCACAGTAGAAGTCGTCGAAGGCCAAGACATCAAATCTGGCGAAGCAATTGCCATTGTCGAAGCTATGAAAATGCAAAACATCATCCGCGCCGAGCGCGATGGCAAGGTAGTTAAAGTCAATGTG
>JAYSRI010000092.1:0-4957 GCA_043721175.1 Alphaproteobacteria bacterium | reverse complement strand
ATTCGCCCGCTGATTACTCGCGACACCACAAAACCAGTCATGCAAAAACCCATCCCACGACACGCCAGAGCGCGCCATAAAGGCAAACATGGTATCTAGCATATGGCGTGCCTTGTCAGGATCAGTGCCCACTTCGACACCCAACCGAGCGCACATCGCCTCTAGCTGTGCTGTTGCAAATGCGGGCGGATAAGCACGGATCGCGTCTGTCAGGTCTGCTATGGGGCAGATAGACGTTAAGGCTCCAGCCAATTGCTTGAGGTTCCAGAGGCCAGCCTCAGCTTGGCGGCCATACGCATAAAGCCCCTGATGGTCGAAGTAAGCGGCGGTAAAGGCGGCGTCGGCAACAGGTAAAAACCGCCACGGTCCATAGTCAAAGCTCTCGCCTGTCACGTTCATATTGTCGGTATTTAGAACACCGTGCACAAAGCCTGCCGCCATCCAGCCCGCCACCATTTTGGCGGTAGCCAATGCCACCTCGCGAACAAATGCTGCTACTTTCGCAGTGCCCTCCAACTCACCAAGTTGAGGATAGTAGCAATCGACGCAATGATCGACCAAAGCTGTCAAATTGTCAGGGCGCTCCAAAAATTCCTGACGCTGGAAGGTACCAAAGCGCACGTGGCTGTGTTGCAGGCGCACAAGAACAGCTGAGCGCGTTGGCGAAGGTTCATCGTTGCGGGCAAGATCTTCGCCAGTTTCAATCAGCGACAGGGCTTTTGAGGTTGTGACGCCGCGCGCCTCCAACATGCGGGCTGCCAAGATTTCACGCACACCACCTTTGAGGGTCAAGCGGCCATCGCCTTGACGCGACCACGGCGTTTGCCCGCTACCTTTGGTACCAAGATCAAGCAAACGACCTGAACTATCGCGCAATTGGCCCAGTAAAAACCCGCGACCGTCACCTAATTGCGGGTTGTAAGTCCGAAATTGGTGGCCGTGATAACGCATGGCGAGTGGAGGTTGGCCAATGTTTGGCAGCGGCTCAAATTTGCCAAAATGGTTTATCCACTCGCTGTCGGATAAACTTTCCAATCCCACTTGGACACTGGCACGCTGATCTCGCCATCGCAAGATATGGTTTGGAAATGACGCGGTTTCCACGACATCACTAAATTCCGCACCCAATTTAACAAACTGGGGATCTGGGGAAAAGTCTTTAGCCGCAGGCATTACGCCGGCCCCGCCACGCCAGCCTCACCGAATGTCGCCATATTGCTATGACATGCGACCGCTGCTTTGATGATCAAGACAGCGAGTGCTGCGCCAGAGCCTTCGCCCAATCGCATACCGAGGTCCAAAATAGGTTTCTTGCCAATCCGGTCTAAAAGTGCGCGGTGTCCGGGCTCGTTTGAAACGTGTCCAACGATGCAATGATCCAGTGCACGCGGCGTGATAGCATGGAGCACAGCAGCGGCAGCACATACCATATAGCCGTCTAAAACAACTGGCACGCGTTGCAACCGTGCCGCCAAGATAGCGCCAGCCAACGCGGCAAATTCTCGGCCACCAACCCCGCATAGGACTTCCAGCGGATCGTGCGGGCGTTCGCCAAGCCGCACAACGGCGTCACTCACGGCTTGACGTTTACGTGCCAAAGCTGGCCCTTCAACACCCGTTCCCTGCCCAACCCAAGCATCAGATGAGCCTCCATAAAGCGCCAAGGCGATTGCGGCAGCTATACTTGTGTTGGCGATACCGACTTCGCCTAGCACCAACAGATCAGTCCCTTCGGCTAATACCTCCATACCGTATGCCATAGTGGCCACGCATTCTTTTGGCGTCATAGCATCGGCAATAACAATGTCCGGCGTGGGCTTACCAACTGCCAAATCATAAACCTTCAAGCCGGCACCGGCTTGCTGAGCCAACACCGAAATGGCTGCACCACCTGCAGCGATCGCGTCGATCATCTGGCGGGTAACTTCTTGCGGATAAGCCGACACGCCCCTGCCCGCGATGCCGTGATCACTTGCAAAGACCGCAACCAGCGGGCGAACGATTTGCGGTGGGCTTTTCCCGGTCCAGCCTGAGAGCCAGCTCGAAATGTCTTCAAGGCGCCCTAGGGCTCCGGGTGGCTTGATGAGCTGAGATTCGCGGGCAGCGGTCAGAGCCATGGCATTCTCGTCGGCAACTGGTAAGTCGGCCAGAAGTGCACGAATGTCGTCGAATGGTGTGGTGGTGCTGGAAGGGTGATGGCTCTGCATGCTGACGATCTAGCGCGCAACGACGCGGTGGGGAAGCCGAAACTCACATATCGCCGCTTTCTGACACGCGCCACAAAAGCCACACCTGCGACTTTCTCGCCACAGTTAAAAACTGTCAGCGTGAAAGCGACGATTCGGCCTTCGTTCTGCCATGCTGTTCAGCTATGTGAACCGAACAGGACTTTGCCTGAACAACGATAGAAGAGTCGCGCCATGCGCATCATAGACGACGCCCGTATTTGTATGATTTTTTTTACCCGTATTCCAATTACTTGGCCTGAAGATTTGCCACGTACACGGATAACACGTGCATTTCAGGCGGCACCCATAGTTGGTCTAGCCGTGGGCCTGATCGGTGCATTGGTTTACGCTGCGGCATTTTGGGCTTTTAGTGGCAGTGTGCACATCGCGGCAACGCTCGGGGTTGGTGCTCAAGTTCTGGCAACAGGTGCATTTCATGAGGACGGTTTCGCAGACTTTTTTGATGGTGTTGGTGGTGGTCAAAGTTCGGCTGCACGTCTTGAGATCATGCGAGATTCGCGGATTGGTACTTATGGTAGTGCTGCTCTGTTGTTTGCAATTGTTCTCAAAATATTCTTGGTCGCCGAGATTGCACAAGTTTGGCAGACGGGTTTATGTTTGATCATCGCGGGCACTTTGGCACGCGTTGCACTCGTGCACTTCATGACGTTGGTTAAGCCCGCAGCGGACGATGGTATATCTGCCGAGGCGGGTCAGCCGACAACTTTTGAAGCCACCACTGCTACAATTATGGGTGGCGTCATCGCTAGTGTCGGCCTCGTTTTGGCATTTCAGTTGGGCTTCATTCTGCCTGCAATTGGCGCAATCGTTGGTTCAGCAATCGGCGTCGGTTTAGTTGCAGCCCTGTCGATCAAGCATCTTGGCGGCCAAACGGGGGACGCGCTAGGCGCCAGCGCCGTTGCCGCTGAATTGGGTGCTTTGGCTGGTTTAGTGGCTCTGCTGCCAGCCACTGGTTTTTAGGGGTTCAAGGTGTCGGTTGTTTCCCCCTGCATTCAAGTTTGTTGTGTCGAACCTGTCTCGGGCATTTGCCTCGGCTGCTACAGAACATTGCCAGAAATTGCGACCTGGAGCCGTAAAACCGATCAAGAACGAACTGACATTATGGGCGAACTACCAAGCCGGATGATCAAACTCGATCCGATTTATCATCCAAAGTCAGTTACAAATAGTTGAGGCAAATATGGGCCGAATTCTGCCAGTCATTGCGATTTTAGCTGCCATAATTATCGGGCTGTCGCTTGCATTTCCCGAACAACTTCGCGGTGCTGGTGACAATGGAACTCTTGTAGCGTTAATTCAATCCAGCATGGTGGCAGTGCTTGTGGGTGCTGGTTTGTTTGGTGGACGCGGTGACGCAAAAATTGGTATCGGAAAGACCGTTCAATACGCGGCAATCTGGGTTGGCATCGCGCTTTTTCTAGTCGCTGCTTACTCCCAGCGCGAGGGGTTTGCGACCCTTTGGGCCAATATGAAGGGCGAAATCAATCCAGCCGCGGGCCAATCAGCTGGCGAGGCTGTAGTGCTGCGCAAAAATGTTGATGGACATTTTTGGGCCGATGTCATGATAAACGGCCGATCAATTCGGATGATGGTTGACACTGGTGCGAGCGATATCTCCCTTGATCCTGAAGATGCCGCGCGGGTGGGCATAGACGTGGATAATCTCGCGTTTAACATTCCAGTTTCGACGGCAGCTGGTCCCTCACGAGCTGCAGGCGTCAGATTGGCAACGGTTACGATTGGACCGATCATTCGTGACCGTGTACCTGCCGTTGTCATGCGCGCTAGCGGCGGCGTTTCACTCTTGGGAATGGGTTTCTTGGGCGAACTCAGCGATGTGCGCGCCCAAGGCGACCGATTAACGTTGCGAGACTAAAACCAAAATTGGAAAAATTTGCGTAAGCCTTGGTATCAAGTATCAGCAGGCTCTTAAGACAACACGAAATTGGCGGCGTTATCGGGCTCGCGCACCAAGGTCGGCCATTTTCGCTAGCCATTTGGCAATTTGCTTTGGACTGCTGCCGACGCCGCCAAGCAAGGTCTCGCGAATGGGGCCAACCCCCGCGATCCCCAAAATGCTACTCTCAAAACCTCGCACCCCGTGCGCACCAAACATCAGCTTGTAGGCGACCGCGGGCATGCCCATTGTGACGACGAGCCGCGCACTGCGACCCTGCAGTTTTGGAACTGGCCAACCTTTTTCTGAGTGGCCCATCATAAATTCGCCGCGCGCAATTTGCTCAAAAAAGGCTTTCACAAGAGCAGGCATCGTGCCCAGCCAAAGCGGGTAAATGATCATAAAGTGCTCAGCGTCACCAATCACTTTTTGCGCGGCGAGCATATCGCCTGATGGTGGTTGCGTTAAGAGGGCAGGATCGCGCAGGACATCAAATTTTTGTCCTGCGATATCAATGATCGAGACGTCATGTCCCGCAGCGATGGCGCCATCTTCATACGATTTCGCCAGTGCATGGCAAAGATGGTTGCCGCCAAAATGGGGATGGCCTTGTAGGATACAGATCTTGGTCATGATCAAACACTTTCTTGTCAGAAAAACTGAGCGCTCACCATGAAATAATCCTAGTGCGCAGGATTTGACGCGCATCAAGTTGGCTTGTCTAGCAATGGCCTAGTAAAAAGTTATGAGACATTTCATCGACACTCAAGACTTCACCAAAGCTGAGCTAACCATACTCTTGGACCTAACC
>JAYSRI010000091.1:0-1997 GCA_043721175.1 Alphaproteobacteria bacterium | reverse complement strand
GGGAAAAGGCCCGGGTGAAGGCTCTATCAAAGACTTTTTGCCCGATGCCCATACCGATTTTATCTATTCAGTCGCCGCCGAAGAATTTGGTTTAATGGCCAGTGTTGGTTTGATCGCGCTGTTTTGTATTTTGATCGTGCGTGGCCTTCACATCGCCAATCGTCAAGGCGAAGCGTTTCCCCAATTGGCAGCGACGGGCCTGTTCACATTGATTGGCTATCAAGCCGCGATCAATCTCGCGGTTAACCTCAACCTGATGCCGGCGAAAGGCATGACATTGCCATTCATTTCCTACGGCGGATCGTCCATCTTGGGATCGGCGGTGACGATTGGCCTAGCATTAGCACTGACACGCAAACGTCCGGGGCAAGATTTGCGGGCCGGTAAGGAACAGGGTTGGGTTGGGTGGTAATGCTGCTGCACCCGCCCATTCAACCCAAAGCCGAAAGCCGCTAGAAGCAGCTTCACGCTTTGATTAGGACCCGACCTTGAACAGCCCACTTATCCTCATCGCCGCTGGTGGCACCGGCGGCCATATGTTTCCAGCGCGCGCGTTTGCGGACGCCATTATTGCGCGCGGCGGACGAGTAGCGCTAGTCACTGACCCACGCGGCAAGCGCTACACCGAAGGCTTCCCCGCCGTCGAAGTGTTAATCCTGCCCGTCACAAATGCAGATGAAGGCGGCATCAAAGGCAAAATTGACGCCGGTTTTGCTGTTATGAAAAGCCTTGGCCTAGTGGGGCCCTTCATGAAGGACCATAAGCCCGACGCTATCGTCGGCTTTGGTGGTTATCCAACCTTTCCAGTTCTGTTTAGCGCAGGCAAAGTGCCGGTGATCATTCATGAACAAAACGCCGTGCTAGGGCGGGTCAACAAATTGTTCCAAGGCAAAGCGGTCAAGATCGCTTCGGGTTTTGCTCAATTGGACGGGCTTGAGCATCCAGACAAGCACGTGGTCGCGGGCAATCCGGTGCGCCAAGCCATCGTTGATGCGCGGTTGGAAGGCTATCCAGATTTGGCGTCCGGCGGCTTGCGCATTCTCATTACTGGAGGCAGCCAAGGCGCGCGCATTTTGGGCGAGACAGTTGCCAATGCCATCGCGCAATTGCCTGAGGACTTGCGGATGCGCCTATTCATCTCCCACCAAGTGCGCGAAGAACAGGGCGACGCTGTGCGCGAGATTTATCGCGACGCAGGCGTACAAGCCGAAGTCTGGCCCTTCTTCAAAGACATGGCCGACCGCCTCGCCAAATGCCATCTGGTGATTGGCCGCTCTGGTGCGTCTACCGTGTCCGAGACCGCCGTCGTCGGCCGCCCGTCTATTCTGGTGCCACTGGCCATCGCGACCAATGACCATCAAACCTTCAACGCGCAGGCCCTCGCCAGTTCGGGTGCCGCCGAGGTTATCCCCGAAGCTGAGTTCAATTTGGACCGCCTAACCAACACCCTCCGCAATTTGTTGACCGCCCCTGACGAGTTGATGAAGCGCGCTAAAGCGGCACGGGCAGTTGGCAAACCCGATGCGGCGGAGACGCTGGCGGATTTGGTTTACGGGGCGATTGGGGAGTGAATTGGTAGGGTGCACTTTAAGGTGCACTACCTCGTCATACAAAGCCAAATGTAGCGTTGATTCAAAAATTGTGCACCCCAAGGTGCATCCTACGCGCGCAACGCATGGCTAATCACCCTCCGTATTCGGGAGGGCAAATTTATTTAATTATCAAAAAGCGGTAATGGTGGGCCAGTGGGTGCGCGGCGGTGGTAGTGGAGGCGGTCTGTTGCGACTTTGTGTGATGATGGAGCCTGCCATCGCATCGTAAGTCGCACGAACTTGCGTCCCCCATCTTCCCGCAATACGCTGGGGTCCTCTGGGTGCCATGATGATGCCTTGGTGGCTGCGGGCCAGATGAAAAGCCAAGCGCTGGGCCTTGGCGATCGGGTTGGCGGCGATTTTGGCCAGAAAATCGAGCTGGGCATACAGATTGGCCATGTTGAT
>JAYSRI010000090.1:0-4969 GCA_043721175.1 Alphaproteobacteria bacterium | reverse complement strand
ACGGAACGCATCAATGTCGCTACTTGCCAATGCCAGAATTGCCAAACGCCTTTCTGGACCAAATTCCAGCCGAGCCAGTGCCTCTGAACGCAAATGCTTGCCGCTTTCGCCATATAGCCAGGGTCTCGGCCGATCAATTGTGCCCATTGCTATCGGCTGTTCGATGGGCACAAGGCGCTCTATCGCACCGGCAACTTTGTCCAGGCCTTGATCACTGGCGTTGGTATCAGAAACTGCAATAACGCACGCATCAGCCGCCAAGGCAAAAGCCACATGCCCCGACAGGCGTTCATTCAAATCGGCCGGATCGCGTGCGTCTAGCACGGCAATAATGGCTTCTTGCACGCGAATTTGGGCTTCGTAGTTCGCACGTGCTGTTTCTACGATGGCTGAGAAGCGTGAGCGTGCTGCTCTTGTTTCACGCAACATCCGATCACGCGCCAGATCGCCAATCGCTACGACGTTCCCGCCGCTGGGTTGAGCGGCAATACAGGCCAGTAATTCGCTATCTTGGCGGACAAATTCAGGGTTTTGCATGAGAAAATCACGCACTAAATCAAGGTCTAGCTCTGGTTCTGGATAGATGGCGGCGTCTGAATATGCCATAAGTGCGCGGTTTCCGGTACGATGTTGAACTGTTAGGGTACAGTGCATCAACATGGTGAACATCGGGTTAGCGAAAGATGGGTAACACCTTAATTTAGTAGTTTTGATGCAGCGACTTACAGCCCCTTTGCAGATAGCCATGCACAGATGTCGGTTACCATATCGTCCGTGCGCGGTTCATCGATAATCCAGTGGGCGGCACGGTCATATTCTTTATAGTCGCCACCGACACGCGCATATTTTTGCGCAATTTTACGCACTGACGTTATCACGGTCGCACGATCTTGAACTGCACCGATTGTAAGGATAGGGCAATTGACCTTTTGCTCGTCGACGACAGATACCCTGTGTGTATCCAACTCGGGCTTGGCGAGATTTTCATAGACCAGCCCCGAATCGTAAAGTGCATGGCTGTAAATTTCGTCATGGCGCTCTTTGGCCACCATGTTCAAAACGCCCCAGTTAAAGCCGGTTTTCCAGACTTTATAGCTGGCTTTAGAATCACCTTTCAGCACAACATTTGCGAATGTAAACAAAACCCGCAAATCCCGCACGGCGCAATCTACCGGTGCCGCCGGTGTGACAAGTATCGCTGCTTTGCCGACACCTTGTTCTGCCAATTTCTGAGTGATTAATCCCCCCATCGAGTGGCCCATGATGACGGGCTCTTCGCCAGTTGATTTTTCAATAACCAATGCCTCGCTTTTGCAAGCCTCAACATAATCATGCAGCGATAACGTCGATAATTGTCCGGTTGGCTTTTCCTTGACCCGAAATTGGGGGAAGAGTGTCGGGGTGTAGGGGGTCCAACCCTTCGCCTGCATTGACGCAGCCACAACATTCCAAGCATCGCCGCCACAGCCAATGCCATGGATCATCAAAATTGGCTTTTCCATGTGTCTATTCCTAGAGGCTTTAGCGATCTATGCCGCTGCGAGATGGGCAAACTTCGCCATCACTTGCTCATAGACCCGCCGCTTGAACGGTACAACCAAGCGCGCCAAATCTTCCAGTCGCTCCCAACGCCACGCGTCAAACTCAATTTGGCGATGCGCATCAAGTCGAACATCATTATCTGACCCTAAAAACCGCAAGGCAAACCAAATCTGGGTTTGGCCCTTGTTGCGGCGATAGCGACCTTTTTGCATTTCTTCTGGAAACTCATAGCTCAGCCATGTGTCAGTATGGCCAATCACGGACACTAGATCAGAGGTAATGCCGGTTTCTTCTTCCAATTCACGCAATGCAGCAGCTTGTATATCCTCGTCGCGGTCAATACCACCCTGTGGCGCTTGCCACGCATATTGGCCGTTAAACCCGCGTCGCTTGCCCAGCCAAACAAGGCCGCGCATATCAAATAACAACAAGCCCACATTGGGCCGATAACCAAGCGGCGGTGGCGGGAATTTACTAACTGGGCTCATGACGCAACTGCAGACGCGGGAGCCAAAACCATGCCACGGCGCGTCGCTTCGCGTGTCCAGCGCACAACTTGATCGATGGAGCCACTAAACGCCACACCAAAGCCCAAGGCTGCACCACGTTGGGTCGCCATGGCTTCTAACGCGCCTAACTCAGCAAAAATATCCTCCCCTGACGTGCGGTCAGTAATGGAGCGGTCGGCTTGGGCGTTGCGCATGCCGACATTTTCGGCTGTTGAACCAAGCGTTGGCACACTGCCATCAGAGATAAACGCGATACCCCGTGACTTAAGAGCGCGCATGGCTGCCGTTGCCGCATCACCTGAGCCTGCAAACTTGCCGCCCAAATAATTGGTGACACCAAAATAGCCAGTGGCGCGCGATAGCAAAAACTCAAGACGACGCTGATTTTCGTCCGCAGGCGCATTTGACAACAAGGTTTGCGGACCTGTGTCGCTGTCTGGATAATCAAACGGTTCCATCGGGACTTCGATCATCACCTCATGGCCAGCAGCTCTGGCTTTGTTGATCCAGCCTTGGAGGTTTTCAGTGTAGGGCATGAACGACAAGGTGACTTCTGCGGGCAATTCGTCAATAGCGCGCTGTGTGATCCGCGCATTGAGACCCAGTCCACCAATCACCAAGGCGACCTTGGGGCGGCCTGTGTCGGAGAATGGTTTCTTGTAGGCATCAAAAACCGTGCGACCATTCGTACTGATGATCGGCAACAGGCCGTTTGCGCTTTGCTGGTGAACCCCTGCTATCGGCGCTTGGCTCAAGGCGGCGGCACGATTGACCCCGCGTATCACTCGCACACCCGCCTCGGTGACAACCGCCGGGCTGCTGTTTTGACCAAACACTGGGGCCATTATTCGGGCACTCCCGCTGACGGGGGGTGTCGCATCCGCAGACGCCGCAGCCAACACGCTGGTGGGCACAGGCTCACCTTTAGCCAGTGCTTCAGCGGCCATTTTCGTGGCTTGTTCAGGCGTTAGCGGTGCATTTAGGTCAGGTGCTGCTGGCGGTGGCGTGCCCGGCATCCATGGTGTCATCGCGCCATCTGGTAGCCGCCAAGGCAGCCAATTCAGGGCGGCGGCATCTTCAGGTGCTGGTGAAAGCACTGCTTGTTGAGGCGTGCCAGGTTGATACTTTGGCACAGGTGTACGTGCACTAGGACCAGCATCCTCAATCCGCCCAAACGCTTGAATCCCTCCCGCACCAATGCCCATCGCAACAAACATCGTCGCCAAGCTCAGGCCCGCATGTTTGAGGCCAATGGCAAGGGGTTTATACGGGAGTGCGTGTGTCATGGCCATGCGAATCAAAAAATTCCGTGTTCCTTGTCACTCGTCGCCCATTTCGGTTAATGATTCAGAAACGAAATTTGCGAGGTCAAAGTTTTTGGCAGGTCAGCACACAACGAGAAAAGGCCCGACGCAGGGTCGGGCCTTTCAGGTGCAAATAGGCTTGGAGATTTACTTGAACTTGTAAGACACATTGATGCCAGCCGTGCGCGGCTGACGTGTAATAACGCGATTACCAAGAATGCCGGCATTTTGGTTAGAAACGATGGCGCGCTCATCGGCGATGTTTGTGATCCAGAAGCCAAAGTCCCAAGCATCGCGGCTCATGCCGGCCGAGAGATTGAAAACACTGTAGGCGGGATAAACGTATTCATCGCAGATGACAGTATCGCAACGATCAGCTTGAACTTTGCCACGTAATGTTCCCCGCAAAGAAGCATAGACATCGGTGCCGTCGTTCAGGGTATCAGTGAAGCGGACCCCAAAGTCATGACGGCCATTTGGCGTGCCTCCTAAGTCACCGCCTTTGTTGTAGGTCCGCCCTGAGAAGCCAGATGCTCCGCCGCAATTGACAGGCGTAACGCCCGCTGCAAACTTGTATGTGCAATAGTTTTTAGTTTCATCCCATTGGGCATCAGCCAAGGCCGACTTGTAAGTCAGCGACCAATTATCAGTCACCTTAAACCGCGCTGAAAACTCAAATCCGCGCGAAATCGCGTCAGGTCCATTGACAGTCCCGTTGACTGGAAAGCCCGAAATGCTTTGCGAGTAATAGGTCTGCACATCGCGCCAATTGATCTGATAGATATTGGTTTCTACAAACAACCGACGATCAAATAACGAGCCTTTGATGCCAATCTCCAGATTGTCAGTTGAGTCTGGGCCGTAAGTTGCAACCGTATCAGAGATAACACGTGTCGTTGAGTTTAAGTTACGAAAAGGGTTTGAACCGCCACGGCGGAAGCCTTGCGAAGCTGTGAAATAGCCCAGAAGAGTTGGTGTGATGTCAAATGCGGTATTGAAGCGAAAATACGACACCGCTTCATCTTTGACGGTTCGTTGGTTGTTTTCGCTAATAAAGTCGCCGGCATAGTCGAACAAGGACCGCTTAGTGGTGTCTTCGTAATTGAAAATTCGCCCACCAATCATCGCCCGCCAGCGTGGGGTGATGGAATATGTCAACTCACCAAACAAAGCGGTTTCTTTGTAGTCAGAAGTATAACCTTCAAAGTAACCTTCTTCTGGATTAGGGCTGGCGATGGCCTTCCCGCCGAAACGGCGAATACTAAAGGCGTCTAAGCCCAAACCAGGACCTGAGCCGTCTGGATCGGGGATGAGTTCAGCAAAATCAGAAGTTGATGTGCGGTCACTATAGAAAACGCCCAAGATCCAGCTCAGAGGCCCTTCACCTTGACTAACTAATCGTGTCTCATGATTGATGCCCTCAGCCGAGTTTTTGAAGGTCAATAGTCCATGCCGGTTACCTGCGACTGAACTGTTAAAGCACCCGCCAATGTCGTCAAATGACACATCGCAATAATATGCGAAACCCGCGCTAAAGTAGTCAGCTTGGCCGACTTTATCGTCGCTATATTGGGCAGTTGACGAATGTACCTTGGCAAAACCAAAGTCATAGTC
>JAYSRI010000089.1:0-4997 GCA_043721175.1 Alphaproteobacteria bacterium | reverse complement strand
GCGCAACAAGTTGAAGCTGTATTTGGATGCTGGCGTGGCGGTCACGGCACCGGGTGCCGGCGAGCCGCGATTTGCTTACGGATAAATCGATTTTATGACCGACGCCTCTCTCGCCACGGGTCCAAAGTTACCAAAACTCGACGTCGCAACGATGTTGAGTGGCGTAATGACGACCCAAATCTTGATGGGTGTGGGTGTCGTTGGTTTGGTCGTGTTGCTGGTGGTGCCTTTACCGCCAATGATGCTGGACTTCTTTTTGGCGCTATCATTTACCAGTTCCATTTTGATCTTGATGACCGCATTGTTCATCCGCAAGCCGCTCGAATTTAGTGCCTTTCCGGCCGTACTATTGGTCGCCACGCTTTTTCGGCTGGGTCTTAATGTCGCTTCGACGCGGCTAATCTTGTCTCACGGCCACGAAGGCCCCGATGCAGCGGGCGAGATCATCGCCGCCTTTGGTGACTTCATCATGGGTGGCAATTTCATCATCGGCATCACGGTGTTCATCATCCTGATCATCGTCAACTTCGTTGTCATCACAAAGGGTTCGACCCGTATCGCCGAAGTCGCCGCTCGCTTTAGCTTGGACGCTATGCCTGGCAAGCAAATGGCGGTGGATGCTGATCTATCAGCGGGCCTCATTAATGAAGATGAAGCACGTCGTCGCCGCAAAGAACTTGAAGGCGAAAGCAACTTCTTTGGTGCGATGGATGGTGCGTCAAAGTTTGTGCGCGGAGATGCGGTTGCCGGTCTGATCATCACCGCAATCAATGTGATAGTCGGCATGATTATTGGTATGGCGCAAGAAGGTTTGACGTTTGCTGACGCAGGCTCAACCTATACCCAACTGACAGTCGGCGACGGCCTGATCAGTCAAATTCCAGCCCTGATCATCTCGGTCGCTGCTGGTTTGTTGGTTGCCAAAGCCGGTGTTGACGAGGCGGCTGAAACCGCGATTGCGCGCCAATTGGCCGGCAGCCCACAAGCTCTAGGCATGGTCGCTGCGACAGCGTTCATCGCCGGCATTTTGCCCGGTATGCCGTTGATTGCCTTCTGGTTGATTGGCTCTGGTGCTGCTTATCTGGCTTACAAATTATGGCGAGCCAGCGCTGACAAACAATTCAAAACCGATACAGACGCCAGCACGGCGGCCAATGCCCCCGCTGCCCAAGAACCCGATGAACCCATAGCCACCGCACTCACCATCGACGAGCTTAAGATTGAGCTGGGGTATGGCTTGTTGGCGCTTGTCAATGATGTCCAAGGCCGACGTATCACTGACCAAATCAAAGCACTGCGGCGCCAAATGGCCAGCGAGCTTGGTTTCATCATGCCTGCTGTGCGCATCCTCGACAACATGTCGGTGCCCAATAATGGCTACTCCATCCGCGTCAAGGAAATGGAGGCCGGTTCTGGGGAATTGAAACTTGGGCATTTGTTGGTGATGGACCCAGCTGGTGGCACGCCGAATTTGCCTGGCGACGCCTGTAAAGAACCAGCGTTCGGCTTGCCCGCAGCTTGGGTCGCAGAGGCGTTCCGTGAAGAAGCGGCGTTTAAAGGCTATACGATCGTTGATCCCGCAACTGTTTTGACCACTCATTTGACCGAAGTGATCAAAGACAATATGGCCGATCTCCTATCGATTGCCGAAGTTCAACGTCTCACCAAGGAATTGTCGCCCGAGCACCAAAAACTGGTTGAAGAAACCGTGCCAAGCCAAGTTTCTTGGGCCACAGTTCAGCGCGTTCTTCAAAGCCTGTTGCGTGAGCGTGTGTCGATCCGAGATTTGGCGACGATTATGGAAGCCGTGTCAGAGGCGACAAGTATGGATGCCGTGTCGTTGATTGAACATGTCCGTGCGCGCTTATCGCGTCAGATTTGCTTTCAAAACCGTGGCGCCGATGGATCACTGCCGATTGTCGCGCTGTCGCCCAAATGGGAGCAAGCGTTCTCCGAAGCCATCGTTGGCGAACGCGGCGACCGTCAACTGGCGCTGGCACCCAGCCAAGTCCATGAATTTGTAAACGACGTTCGCGTGGCTCTGGACAGGGCCGCGCAAACAGGCGAGATCCCAGTATTGCTGACATCGGGAGGTATCCGCCCTTATGTCCGTTCACTGATCGAAAGGTTCCGCTCCCAGACAATGGTGATGAGCCAGAATGAAATTCATGCCAAGGCGAAGTTGCGCACCTTGGGTAGTGTTTAGGAACGGCTAGGCTATGCGCGTCTCAACCTTTTTTGCGGCGACCTTGCCCGAGGGCATGGCGAAGGTACGCGATGCACTTGGCCCAAAGGCTGTAGTCCTCAGCTGGCGCTCTGCACGCGGTGGCGTTGAGATTAGTGCTAGCGTGCAAACTGAGATCACGCAGCCGCTGCCACTGCCCGATGACACGCTCACCCCCAAGACCGATGCGCTGGCAGATCATTTCTCGCCTAACGATTTTTCACCATTGCCAACACGTCAGCAGCGCCCGCCTGAGACCAGCAGGATTGCTGGTCAAGTATCTGGTCGGACGCGTGGCCTTGGCGCACTCGTCAGCCGCAGTGCACCAATTGAGGGCCTATCTGTTAAGCCGACCATAAAGCAGCCCAATAACAATGGGCTACAGCCACGCCAAGCAAGCCAACCAGCCAATTTGCCCCAACCCATAAAGCCAGTTCAACCCAAGACAACAACAGCACTACAAAGCGAGAGCCTTTCGCGCTTACATGTTTTTCTGATGCGCGCGGGTCTTTCAGGCAGCCAAGCCCGATTGCTAGGGCATGACGAGGGCACTTCATTGCAGCGCGGGCTTGTGGCGAGCCTTGCCCAGTCGCTCAAATTTGATCCCATCGATGCCATTCCCGCAAAGCCAATCTTGCTTGTTGGGCCGCCGGGAAGTGGGAAATCAGCCTGTGCGGCTAAATTGGCTGCGCGCACTCTCTCGGCCGGTCATGAAGTGTTGTTGATATCGGCAGACGCCGAACGCTGCGGCGGGTCTGATCAATTGCGTGCTTTGGCGAAACGACTAGGAGCCCGCTTTGAGACAGTTGCAACTTTAGTTGACCTGAGTGATCTTGTTATCAAAGCACGCAGCCGCGGCATGAGCGTCATTGTAGATGCACCGTCAGCTTGTCCGGCCCAGCCAGCCGACATGCGCGCGACGGCCCGAATGATAGCCGAAACGCGTCTTGACGCCATCGTATGCTTGCCTGCGGATATGCGCGCCGATGACTTGGAAGAGCTGGCCAATGCTTATCGGTCCATCGGCGTTGAACGCGCCATTGCCACCCGTCTTGATTTGACGACGCGACGCGCCTCGGTCTTATTTGCGGCTAAACAAGCTGACTTGGCCTTAGCCCAATATTCGGCGACACCCTACATCTCAGGCGGGGTGGCGATGGCGACGGCGGCGCGACTAGCCGCGATTTTGTTGGAGCCATTCGAGGATGCTTTAGCGGAGGATGCAGCGTGAACGGGCAGGTTGTTGCTTTTCCAATCAAGAAGCCAATGGGGGCTGTTACAGCTGTTGCATCAGGCAAAGGCGGCGTGGGCAAAACTTTTATTGCCGTATCCTTGGCGCGCGCGCTAGCCGAGCGGGGTGACCGCATTTTGCTGGTTGATGGTGATCTGGGCCTTGCCAACGTGGATATTCAATTGGGTGTCCAGCCAGAGCTAAACCTCAATCATGTGATGAATGGACAGGCGACATTGACCGAGGCGGTCGTGCGAATAGCCGGGGGCGCAGCAAACCCCGGTGGCTTTGACCTTCTGCCCGGCAGCAACGGTGTGGCTGCACTGGCCGACTTAAGCCCACGCGATGTGCAGCGTATTGCCGCTGGCGTGTCCGCACTCAGCTTTTCATACGACCGCGTGATTGTTGATTTGGCGGCGGGGATTGGCCACGGGGTACTGAAATTGGCGGCCGAAGCCGATCAAGTCCTTGTTGTTGCCCTTGATGAGCCCTCTTCCTTGACCGATGGGTATGCGTTTGTGAAACTGTTGCGCGCACGGCAACCTCAAGCTCGCGTCGGCATTGTTGCCAATCGCGTCAAGAACAAAGCCGAAGCCGCTCGCGTTCATAGCGCGTTTGCGCGCGCCTGTGGCACGTGGTTGGGCTTTGAGCCCGCTAAAGCCGGGGCAATCCACGAAGATTCCATGGTCAAATCTGCCATGCGGGCGCAAACTTTGTTGTCCCGCCATGCACCCGATGCCAAAGCGCTGGCCGACATCGAAGCGCTGACAAGTTTGGTTCGAAGCGGCGGCGCATTTGATACCAGAATTGCGTTGACGGCGAACGCTTAAAGTCTCACACTTCGTATTATTAATCGGAGCGGTCGTGATGTTACATAGGGCTTTTGCTGGCGTTGCTGCTTCAATGTTTCTGGCGATGGGTTTTGACGGGCAAGCGGCAACACCGCGGCCCGCAACCGGAAACTCTGCGCAAAACTGTGCGGTGTCAGTAGCGCAGGCTTGGGTCATTCCAGCCACAGCCACTACCCGCGCGACACGTCTGCGCGTCGAGGCTTTTAGCAATGGACCAACCTGTGCCAAAGCGGTTGTTGTCTATGTAATCCGCGATGCCAGCGCCACGGTGCTGTTTCACGAGGCCTATCAAAGCGAATTTGTTGCCACGACTGCAGAGGCTCGCACACCGGCACAAATGCGAGCCGCTTTAACCGAGTGGACGTCAACAGGTACCGCAAGGCAATTCCATGCCTCACTTCCCAATTGGTTAGCTGGTGCCAGCGCCCCTGTCCAAACAGAGTTTCCATTTATGCCTGACGAAGGCATCACTCGTCAGGATTATCTGGCCATCAAAGCGGCACGAACCCCTGCCCTTTGTTACGTGCAAGGCATGGAGAGCTTGAATTGCGTGATTTACCGAAATGGCAAAGTTGAGCCGTTCGGCCTTCAGTCGTTCCCGGGGTAATTGTGTTATACTAAGGGCCCATTGAGATGACGCAGCTGACGGTGGCTAAACTGCGCGGATCGCGACTTACCAAAGTCGCTCTGC
>JAYSRI010000088.1:0-4998 GCA_043721175.1 Alphaproteobacteria bacterium | reverse complement strand
ATGGTGTGCATGTGACGACCGATCAAATTATGATGGCCGTCGGGCGCTTGCCTTACACCCAAGGCTTGGGTTGCGACGCGGCAGGTGTGGCGCTAGCGGCCAATGGCGCAATCAAAGTGGACGCTTTCTCGCGCACCAGTGTGGACAGCATTTTTGCGGTAGGCGACGTGACTGACCGTATGAACCTGACGCCTGTAGCCATTCGTGAAGGTGTTTGCTTTGCGAATACCGTGTTTGCAAATAACCCAATGGCCTATGATCACGACACTATTCCAACGGCGGTATTTACCCAACCGCCAACAGGCACAGTTGGTTTGTCAGAGGCCGATGCGCGCGCCAAGTACGGTGCGGTTGATATCTATAAAACGACTTTCAGGCCGATGCGTTATGTGATGCCAAATGACGAAACTCGGATGTTGATGAAGCTGGTGGTGCGGGCATTTGATGACGTCGTGATTGGTTGTCACATGGTTGGGCCAGATGCCGCTGAAATCATTCAAGCCGTTGGCATTGCCGTCAAATGTGGCCTAACCAAAGCGCAGTTTGACGCCACATGTGCGGTGCACCCAACTGTCGCTGAAGAACTGGTGACGATGAAGGATAAGTGGGTGGCACCACTTTGATTGACTGTCGACGCAGCACATAAACTCAAAATGCTGCAACCTGTCATGTCTGTTTCGCAAATCAGGTCTATGTGAGTTTGGAACACGAAAAGCAGGCACATTTTATGACCCCTACGTCCAATTCGTTCGCGGACCTCGCTGCTGCCACACTGACACGGCGCGGTTTCGTGGCTGCGACTGCTGCACTTCCAGCCCTTACCTTACTGCCGAGCGAAGCCGCCGCAGTTCCTGCGGGCTTTTTGCCAGTACACGAAAACATGGACGATAAAGTTACATTGCCCATTGGCTACAAATGGGAGCGTCTGATTTCATGGGGTGATCCGTTGTTTGAAGGTATGGATGCGGCAAAGCCCGGACGTGGTGCACCGTTTAACTATACCCGCGCCGAGCAAGAAAGCCGTTTTGGCACGTACAACGACATGATCGCACTTTTCCCCGCGACGTGGAGCTATCCGTGGCCTAGCGCTACCCAGTCGCGCATGATCATGTGCGTCAACCATGAGGCCGTATCGCCATTCATGACGGCTCCCAGTGCACCGGGTGTCGCTTGGTCTGCGGCACCTGAAACCTTGGAAGCTATGTATAGCTCGATGGGCGTGTCAGTGGTTGAGTTGTCTCATGACCGCACGAGCGGCGCATGGGCGGTGTTGAAGGGCAGCGCGCGAGGCGTTGGGCTCAATCGACGGATCACACCGTTTAGCGAAGTGATATTTGATGGCCCAGCCGCGGGCCATCCATGGGTCAAGGAAGGTTGCGCTAAAGTTGCTGCCTATGAAGATGTGCGCTCGGGCGCACCAAAAGCCGTTGGAGCCGTTAAGGCTGGTACATTTCAAAATTGTGCCGGTGGCTACACGCCATGGGGCACGTATCTGACGGCTGAGGAAAACATCAACAACTGCTTTTTCACCAAGGGTCAAACCAGCGATACCTTGCGCAGCGCACAGGCTGACACCGGCTTTGCCTTTGACCAAGCCAGCTATGGTTATAATAATGGTTGGCCGATGGGCGGGCCTGATCAGTTCGACCTGACCCTCAGTCCTCACGGCCCTTCGCTCTATGGCTGGATTGTCGAGATTGATCCCTATGACCCGACTTGGACGCCGCGTAAGCGTACCGCCATGGGGCGCAAAAAGAACGAGTGCGCGACGACGGTGATCGCAAAAAACAAAAAGATCGTCAGTTATATGGGCGACGATTCTGCCAATCAATTTGTCTATAAGTTTGTGACGACTGGCCGCTTCAATCCGCGTGATCGCCTCAGCAATCGCGAGCTTCTGGGTTCTGGTAAGCTCTATGCTGCGAGGCTGGAGGATAACGGAACCGGTTCTTGGATTGAGCTGAACCTAACAACCGCCAATGCAGCAACAAAGACTGCAGGCGCGACGGCATTTTTAGATCAAGGCGACGTGCTGGTCCGCGCACGCGAAGCCGCACTGCGCCTCGGGGCTACCAAGATGGATCGCCCTGAAGATGTGCAAAGCCCAACCGATGGCACTTTCATTGGGAAAGGTACCATCTTTGTTATGTGCACCGGCAATAACAGTGATGCAGGCCGCGCTGGAAATGCCGCCAATCCAAGACGCACGCGCGCTGAGGGTGACGGTTTGGAACGCAATTTTCAAGGCCACATTTTGCGGATCGACGAAACACGTAACGATCATTGTTCACTGACTTTCAAATGGGACATCTTTGCAGTTGCGGGCGATCCATCCGCGCAAAATGCGGTGGTGACAACACGTGACGGCGACAAAGTAAATGCCTCGTCATGGCTGAATGGCGTGCCCACAACGACAGGCGATCGCTTTGCAATGCCCGACAACATTTGCTTCGACGCGCGCGGTTATGCATGGGTAGCCACAGACGGCACGCCTGATACTTTCCCTTGCAATGACGGTGTTTATGTCATGCCGATGTCGGGGACTGGCCCCCGCCCAGTCAAACGTTTCCTGACTGTGCCTGTTGGTGCCGAAGTGTGCGGGCCGTTCGTCACGGCTGATCAGCGCAATTTTTTTTGCGGAGTTCAGCATGTTGGTGCGGCCAGTCGTGAAGGCGTGTCATACAAAAGCGGCAACGTCGGGCCGTTTTCCACTTTCCCTGACGGGGGTTGGCCGCGCGATAGCGTGATCGTCGTGCGGCGCGAGGATGGAGGAATCGTCGGAACTTAGATGGAGGGGCGGTCGTTGCCCTATATCGGCGGAACAGCCTTAAAGCTCATCACAAGGCTCTCGGCCACCAGTCGCCAACCGTCCACCAATACGAAGAAAATCAGCTTGAACGGCAAGGACACCACAACAGGGGGCAACATCATCATGCCCATGGCCATCAATAGTGATGACACAACCAGATCGATCACAAGGAATGGCACAAACAGCAAGAAGCCTATCTCAAAGGCCCGCCGCAATTCTGAAATCATAAAAGCGGGTGTCACGACGCGCATCGGCAAGACCTGAGGGCTTTGTGGCACCGGGATGCGCGCTAAACGGATGAAAAGACCAAGGTCTTTTTCGCGCGTTTGGGCCAGCATGAATTTTTTGAGTGGGTCGGTGGCTTTGGGCCAAGCCTCTGTTAACGAGATTTGCTGCTTGGTCAGCGGCTCGATGCCGTCTTTCCATGATTTCTCAAATGTCGGCTGCATGACAAAGGCGGTCAAAAAGAGTGCCAGCGACACAATCACCGCGTTTGGTGGCGCTTGTTGAAGGCCAATAGCTGTCCGCAATAGGGACAGCACCACAATGATGCGCACAAAGCTGGTCGTCATGATGACGATGGAAGGAGCTAGTGACAGCACTGTGATTAGCGCGACTGTCTGAACAACGCGCTCGGTCAAGCCAGTCCCGGCACCAAGATCAAGATTAACCGATTGAGCCATCGCCGCCGCAACGCCCAAAAAGGACGCTAAAAAGGCGCCGGCAAATATCACCAACCAACGCCGTAAAGCAGCCTTAAGCTGAACACGCGATTGCGATTTAAGGGCTTGGGACGTGCTCATTGTGTGCTTTCTGCATCAGGACCGGAGAAGGCGGCAATCGAAAAGGCAGGCGCTTGTGAAACGGCTTTGGTATGGCCAATGGCGCTGGTTCCAGTCGGCGTCGTGACAAGCAGGTGATCCACGCCGTCACAACGTAAAATTACTGCCCGTGTTCGACCGGCATCGAGCCACAATTGCTCAACGATGCGCAGACGGCCCTTGTTGCCGATAGGTGCCACGCCTTGCATCAGGCCGTATCGCCGCGCCAGCAAAGCGACCCCCAACAACAAGCCCAGCGTCAACGCTAAAGCGGCGACGGCGCGGATCCAGTCCATCGGGTCCATGGCTACGACACTCCTTTATTTGCCTTCTGCAAATACCTCTTCCGCGTCGGGTAAGTCGGTTAATCAAAGGTTAACAGGCGGTGTTAAGATGGGCTTAACCACGTTGGTTCATTAGTTAAAATTGCGGAGAACCGCTTGGATAATCCCCATGGAAGTTGGAGCCACCCCATTTTTTGCCGTCTTGAGAGAGCGATTGGGCTTTCTTAATGAGCGCCAGCGCGTGTTGTCTGAGAACGTCGCGAATGCCTCCACGCCTAAATATGTCGCCCGCGATTTGGATGAACGCTCGTTCTCGGACGCTGTGTCGCGGCAAATGCCCAGCATGCGTTCAGGCCCCGGCGGCCCTAACCCGCTGCAACCCGTCACAATGTCCTCAACAAGCACGGGCCACATTAGCGGTGGGGCGGTGAGTTCAAATTCCAGCCGCATCGTGCGTGCTCCCGATAGCGAGACGACACTTGATGGCAACGCCGTCGTGCTGGAAGAGCAAATGATCAAAGTGGCTGACACGCGCATGAATTATGACGCGGCACTTGGTCTATATCAGAAAGGTCTGCAATTGATGCGCCTTGCGGCGAAGCGGCCCCAATAAATGACTACGACGAGTACACAATTGGGTCAGTCTGGCAGTTTGGTCGCTATGGCGTGGCCAATGGCAATTATTGTTGCCAGTTTTGTGATTTACCATATCGCTATCAAGGCGCTGCGTCCCGATTTACATCCTTTGGCTTTTTTGATCGGCGTCTACGTTGTGGCACTCACGCTGACGGTTGGCTTGTGGATCGCGTTTCCAGCTCTTGGGCCAACCGGTGTTCAGGCAGGGGATATGGTTTGGGTCGTGATGCTGGGTGTCGCCCTTGTAGGCATCGAGTTTGGTTTCTTGATGGCCTATCGCAACGGCTGGAGTGTATCGGTCGCGCCGACTTTTTCCAACGTCACACTGGCATTGATTATGGCGCCGATTGGCCTGATTTTCTTGAAGGAGAAATTGGGCTGGCAAGGTTTTTCCGGTCTTGGCCTTTGCGTGATTGGCTTAATTCTCATGGCGAGGCGTCCCGTATGA
>JAYSRI010000087.1:0-5014 GCA_043721175.1 Alphaproteobacteria bacterium | reverse complement strand
GGGCGACAATATTGTTTCCATGCGCTTAAAATCCTGTGGATAGGTCACTTTATCGAGGCGATCACTACCGCTAACGGTACCAATGACCAATCCAGCTTCGCGGGCAACAGCTATGTCATCAGCGAGCTCACGGCCTTGGTCCAATTTGTCATAGGCGGCCTGAATTTTGGTGCGAACAAATGCTTGTGGTGTTTGAACCCGCAACAAGGATGAACGATCTTCAAGGCGATCCAAAGTGCCGCCCGCTGTGCGCCATAACGCATCTGGAACAGGCAATGCTGGTGCTACTCCGTCGGCTCCGTCATTGAGCTCCAGCATTAGGCTATCGAGCATGTGCGCATCAATGCCAGGTCGGGCTGCATCATGAATAAAGACACGCTGCGCACCGGTAGTTTTTGCAACAGCGAGACCTGAACGAACCGAAGCTGTCCGCGTCGGTCCTGCGTCGGCAAAGGTCACACGTTCTGGTGCGATCATTTGCAAAATCAGGTCGCGATACTGGGGCGCACAGACAACGATTGTCTCAATGAAAGCAGGGTGATTTGCAAACACCTCAATGCTCCAAACGATGACGGGTTTTCCGCCGAGTGGCATGAATTGCTTAGGTAGTGACGCGTCGTTTGATGTGCCGTTTGCCTGCGATTTCGAGACGGTGTTAAGAGCGCGACTTCCAACGCCGCCGGCTACGATAATTGCACATGCGCTGCTTGAAATTAAGTCCATCCGCTAGTTTAGCCCGTCCACTCCAGCCACTCTAGCCCCTTTTGCAGGCAAAAATTGCGGAAAATTTGTGCAATCCCGCAGAATATGCAATTTTTTGTGACATCGTTTGCCTAGTTGTAAGGCAAGGTCTGATAGATAAGGTTATGGCGGTGACAGATAAAAACTTAAAAGACCTTGCTTCGTCACGAGAAGGAGGCGTAAAATCACTGGCCGGCTCAGTGAATATTGCAGCGGCATTTTTGGAAGCATTGCCGCTTCCCTCGTTAGCTGTTGCGCCGTCTGGAGCAATATTACTGGCCAACGGCGCGGCTCAAGACGTGTTTTTGCGTTCAGTGCGGTCTATCGAAGCCCAAGGCTTTCAAAAATTACTCAATGAAGACAACCCTGTCCATGAATTGATCCAGCGCGCTTGGGCAACGAATTCGGCGGTCAGCGCACGAGATATGGTGCTGCGTGGACCTGGTTTTGGAGAATTTTTGTGTGACGTAACTGGTGCGCCTTCTGAAGAAGGCGGCTTCGTTGCCGTTATCATTAGACCTCGCGGCAAAGGTCGTGATTTGTCAGAACGCTTGCAGGACGGTGCGGGTGCAAGGTCCATGGCTGCGATGGGCCGCACATTGGCGCATGAAATTAAAAACCCACTGGCAGGCATACGTGGTGCTGCACAATTGTTGGTGCGAGATGCAGACGTTGACGAGCTTCAACTAGTCAACCTAATTGTCGAAGAGACTGATCGCATTCGTCGCCTTATTGATCGAATGGAGAGTTTTGGCGACGACGCTCCTGTGAGTTTCGCACCTGTCAACGTTCATGCAGCACTTGAGCGCGTTGCTGCAATAGCTGAAAATGGTTTCGCAAAAAATGTGTCAGTTAGACGTCGGTTCGACCCCTCGATTCCCGAAGCGCTTGGCGATGAAGACCAATTGATACAAGTATTTCTTAATCTTGCTAAAAATGCTGTTGAAGCGTCACTTCACCACACCGATCAAGCTGAGATCACATTGGCGACTGCATATCGCCATGGGGTACGGATGCGCGCGCCTGGTGGCGAAACGCGCGACTTGCCCCTTGAAATTGCGTTTTACGATAATGGCAAAGGTGTCTCTGACGATTTACGCGACTGTCTGTTTGAGCCATTCGTTACGACCAAGGAGGCTTCTGGTGGTTTGGGCTTGCCGTTGGTTCAAAAAATTGTCGCAGCGCATGGCGGTGTGGTCGATTTTGAATCCGAGCCAGGACGTACAGTTTTCCGCGTCCGTCTGCCGTTATCTCGCGCATTGAATTCCGAATTTGCTAAAAATGGCCCAAAAACAGGAAACTCTTAATGACAAATCCCGGCAGAAGCGTACTTATCGCCGACGACGACGCTTCCATTCGCTTGGTTTTGTCCCAAGCATTGGCTCGCGAAGGTTATCAAGTCCGCGCTACGGGAAACGCCGCAACTCTTTGGAAATGGATCAGAGATGGTGATGGCGATTTAGTATTGACAGATGTCATGATGCCAGATGGCAATTTATTTGATTATTTACCCCGCATGCGGATGGAGCGACCCAAGCTGCCCATAATTGTTATGAGCGCCCAAAATACGTTGTTGACCGCTGTTTCAGCCGCTGAACAAGGGGCTTACGATTATCTGCCAAAGCCATTTGATTTAGACGTGATGGTTGGTGTCGTTCGCCGTGCTTTGGATGGCAAACGCGATCTCAATGCCTCTAATCAACAACGCAAAGCCGAGAAAGAAGAGCGATTACCCCTGATTGGCCGTTCTGTTGCGATGCAGGAAGTCTATCGAACTTTATCGCGCGTAGCGGGTTTTGATTTGACGGTGCTAATCGAAGGTGAGTCTGGTGTTGGCAAAAAGCTCGTCGCACGGGTTTTGCATAATTTTGGTCGGCGCAAGGATGGACCTTTCATAACGCTCAGCCTTGCCGCATTGGAACCCGCGAGCTTGGACGCACTCGTAGCTGGAAAAAACGGCGTCGGGCTTTTTGAACAAGCAAGGGGAGGGACGCTATTTTTGGACGGCCTGTCAGATGCACCACCGCCAACTCAAGCAAGGCTCGCCCGTATTTTAGCGAGCGTCAGTGACCCAAACTCAGCTTTAAGTGATGTTCGCATTGTCGCTGCAAGCGAACGAGACCTCAAGTCCATGGTGGCAAGTGGCGGATTTCGCGATGACTTATACTATCGGCTCAATGTCATAACCATTTCAGTTCCCGCCTTACGTGATCGCCTTGGGGACGTTCCAGACCTCGCTCGAGCCTTTTTGTCACGTGCTATGAAGGATGGATTGGGTGAGAAGGCCTTGGATAAAGCAGGTGCAGAAGAACTGGAAGCATGGGCTTGGCCAGGCAATGTCCGGGAGCTGGAGAACTTGATGCGGCGCATAGCGGCTCTGAGTCCATATCCCATCATTGGAGCCGATACGATCCGGCGCGAGCTGTTCAAAGAGCGTTCCATGCCTTTGATAAACTCACACCCTGGTCAAGGCGATACTTTGGAAGCTGTCGCAAAAAGTGCGATTGCGAAATTGATTTCTGAAGCCAGCGCAAGTGGTACGCCAATCACAGGCTTACATGAAACGGTCTTAGCGGCGGTTGAGCGCCCTTTGTTTGAGTTGGCATTGAGAGAAACACGCGGCAATCAAATCAAAGCCGCTGAGATGTTAGGCCTCAACCGAAATACCTTGCGCAAGCGCTTGTCAACGCTTGAAGTTGATTTGGGTAGAAGCAAATAGGGCAAAAAGTGTTGCGACCGCGCAACAATTGTGCTTTTTACGGCACATGGTTGATAGCTCCGAATCTTCGCCGCAAACAGGGCTTGGCATGCATAGTGCGCCAGAAGATACGACAGCAGAGTATCGGAAACCAGATATGACTGCGGATCAATCAACGCGGGCGTTGTCAGTAGAAAGTGCTGGAAAAATCCCAGCATATCAAATAGTCGCCTATTGCGCTGCATTGATTTTAACCTTTGTTGCTTTGTTGGGCACAGTATCCGGCGGCGACATTGTTGGCCCTGCCAGTGTTTGGATTGTTGTTTTACTTCTCATCAGCTCGGTGGTGATCGGCTATCTTATTTTGACCGTTTGGCAACGGATTGCGCGTTTGCGGCGTGCCGGACGTGAGGCGCAAACAGGGGCCCGGTTGCATTTGCGTTTTGTCGCTTTGTTCGCTGCGGCAAGTGTTGTTCCTGCCATCATCGTCGCGCTCTTTTCAGGACTTACAATTCAGCGAGGCATCCAGGCTTGGTTTTCCAGCCAAGTTCGCGATGCCGTGGAAATGACCCGCCGTTTTGGTAACGACTCAATTGATCGAGCAGCGGAAATGATCAAAGTCGATCTTGCTGCCATGGCTGACGACCTCAATGCCTCGGCGAACCAATTGAAGGCAGATCCAAAGGCGTTTCGGTCCTATTTGGCAGATCAGGCGGATCGGCGCGGTTTTGTGGCTGTTTATGTATTGGACGACAAGGGCAATAAACTGGTGATGGCGCAACGGCCGACAGGCGTCCCTGTGTTTGTCCCGCCTGACAGTGGTGACCTTGCCAACGCACAAGCAGGTGACGTCGATGTCAATCAAGACAACAAAGCAATTATTCGCGCACTGTTTCGTTTGGACGGATTTTCAAATTCGTATCTTGCTGCAGTGCGATTGCCTGAACCCGGGCAATTGGAGTTGTTTGAAAAGGCCAGTGGGGCGGTTCGCGCTTACAAATTGATTGAAGACCGTCAAGGTCGCCTACAAATTCTATTTGCTTTAGCTTATTTGGAAATCGTATTGCTGGTGATGATCGGCTCAGCTTGGTTGGGCCTCATTTCGGCGGGGCGCATTAGCGTGCCAATTGGCTTATTGGCTCAAGCAGCGGAGCGAGTCCGTGCAGGCGACATGAATGCGCGCGTAGAAAATGTCGGAGGTGGGGACGAGATTGCCGCTTTAGGCGCAACTTTTAACCGCATGACTGGCGAGCTTCAATTTCAGCGAGTCACTATTGAACAAGGCCGTGAACAGGCCGAAACAAGATCGGCGTTCATTCGGGCTGTTTTGGAAGGCGTCTCGGCCGGCGTCGTGAGTTTAGACACCAGCAAGACAGTGCGCGCAGCCAACGGCTCTGCAGGACGCCTTCTACAAATACAAGGTGGTGAACTGGAGGGCATTGACTTTACGCAGGCCGTTCCGGAGTTTGCCGCGATTATCGCCCGCGCAAGGCAGGGCTTACCGGCACAAGGCCAAGCGGAGCGAATGACCGGTTCTGAAACCCTATTGTTTGATGTCCGCGCCGCCTATGCTGG
>JAYSRI010000086.1:0-14149 GCA_043721175.1 Alphaproteobacteria bacterium | reverse complement strand
TAAGCGCGGTCATGTCAGGCCCGCTGGCTTTCCAGCCTTCATAATCAACGCGGATAAGGCCGTCAGCTCCGGCCCGCACATAACGGCTTAAAAGCGCGTCCCATGGCGCAATACTGCCCGCTGCCAGCGCAGCATCAGGTAAAAGTGCGGCTGCTGTCATGGCTGGGGCGGCTCCTAATAAAGTACGACGGTTGATCATGAGTTTTTCCTGACGATTTATCTTAGCTCAATTACGCAGGGGATGTGAACATGGTTGCAGATATGTGTGAGCGCGCTTCACCTACGCGCCAAATCCGACTATGCATTCCAGTATGAAAGCTGCTGTTATCATTTATCCAGGGTCCAATTGCGACCGAGACTGCAAAGTCGCCCTTGAGCGCAGCGTTGGGGCCGATGTGACGATGGTATGGCATAAGGAAACATCGCTTCCTGATGGCCTTGATTTGATTGTGTTGCCGGGCGGTTTTTCTTATGGCGATTATTTGCGCTGCGGCGCGATGGCGGCCCAGTCGCCCGTGACCCGCGCGATGATTGATGCAGCAAAAGCCGGTGTGCCCGTTTTGGGTATTTGCAATGGCTTTCAAGTTTTGTGCGAAACAGGACTTTTACCAGGCGCTTTGATGCGCAATGCCGCATTGAAGTACATCTGCAAGCCAGTCGATTTGCACGTCACCAACACCGACACCATTTTCACCCGTGCCTTTGCTGGTCGCCCTTATGCCACAATGACAGTTGGCAATGGCGAAGGTAATTATGTCGCCGATGAAGCAACGCTCGACACACTTGAAGGCGAAGGCCGTGTCGCATTCACGTATCAGACCGACCTCAATGGTTCGCGCCGCAACATCGCAGGCATTACTGACCCAACAGGCCGTATTTTAGGCATGATGCCCCACCCCGACCGCGCCTTTGAAACTGAGCTTGGCAGCCGTGATGGCGCTTTGGTGTTTGAGGGATTGTTGGGTTAGGGCTTGGACCGCGCAGCGACGCTGCGCCAGACTGCTGTCAAACTCTATGTGCCAAATTTGGTCGGTGGGAGCGCAGCTTACCAATGCCGCACTTTCGGCAATGGCGGCATTGGCAGGCCGCGCTTGTCTGAGAGATTTTCATCCCAACGGCGCAGATAACGCGTGTGCGGAAGTATTTTTGTCTAAGACGAGCTTTGGTGCAATTGTGGGTGCCTGTTTGATGCCATCAAGGCCGTGTCAGCGCCTGCGCAGCAGGGTTGCCTTGAGGCGCTTGATCCAGTCCATCACAATCGAAACCAGCTTTTGAGTGAGCAGAATGATCAGCAAAAGCGTTCCAAAGCTCCTTTCTTCTTGGCTTGAAAATATGCAGCTCTTGAATTTCTAACAAAGAATATTCCCAGCGCAAAAATGACGCGCGCTACATTTGTCACCACTCTGGCGCAGCGACGCTGCGCGGTCCGTGCTAGCTCATCAAAACGGAATATCATCCTCGAGATCAGCCGCGAACGAGCGCTTTTCCGCTTGTTGGCCACGTGGCGCGGGGCTGCCATAGTTTCCGCCGCCGCTGCCAGAATTGCCGCCACCATAAGAATTACCCCCGCCAGAGCGATCCTCGATTTGGTCGCCGCCACCGGGACGGCTGTCAAGCAATGTGAGCTCGCCTTTGAACGGGCCGACCGCGATTTCGGTGGTGTAGCGTTTTTGCCCGCTTTGATCTTGCCATTCGCGAGTTTGCAACTTGCCCTCAATGCACAGTTTGCTGCCCTTGCGGACATAATTTTCAGCCACGCGGGCTAGGTTTTCACCTGACACCACGATGCGGTGCCATTCGGTTTTTTCCTTCTTTTCGCCCGACTGCTTGTCGTTCCAGCGCTCGGAAGTGGCAATTGAGAACTCTACAATCTTGTTGCCGTTTTGGAATGTCTTGACCTCGGGGTCTTTACCGACATTGCCTACCAAAATGACCTTATTTACACTACCCGACATAGCCGCGCTCCATTCTGTTTGCGCTTAATCCATTTTAAGGAACTTATGGCGCCGATCTCAGTTGAAACTGACGCTACAGAACCCAAGTCCAAGACAGAAGATGCTTACCGCCCCTCTCTGTGGACAAGTCGCAAATGTTCACATAATGTTCTGTGCGTCAAGGGTGATTCCGCTCGCGCCCTGATAAATGTCCGTGTTTAAGGTTTCCGATGTTAGACTCCCCCGTAATTCGCGTCCGTGGTGCCCGTGAGCACAATCTGAAGAACGTCACCGTGGAAATTCCCCGTGGTGAGCTTGTTGTCATCACCGGCCTGTCGGGGTCTGGCAAAAGCTCATTGGCGTTTGATACGATTTATGCCGAGGGCCAGAGGCGCTATGTCGAGAGCCTGTCAGCCTATGCGCGACAATTTCTGGAAATGATGCAAAAGCCCGATGTCGACTCTATCGAAGGCTTGTCGCCTGCGATTTCGATTGAACAAAAAACCACGTCGAAAAATCCCCGCTCCACCGTGGGCACTGTCACCGAGATTTACGACTATATGCGCTTACTCTGGGCGCGCATTGGTGTGCCGTATTCGCCAGCAACTGGCCTGCCGATTGAGAGCCAGACAGTCAGTCAAATGGTCGATAAAATTCAGGTTCTGCCCGAAGGCACGCGTCTGTTCCTGCTCGCCCCCGTGGTGCGCGGCCGTAAAGGCGAATTTAAGACCGAGTTCAAAAGCTGGATCAAGCAAGGCTTTGTGCGCGCGCGCATCAACGGGGAATATGTCGAACTCGAAAATGCGCCAGACCTCGATAAAAAGCTCAAACACGACATCGATGTCGTGGTCGACCGGATCGCAGTGCGTTCAGGGATTGAGCAGCGCTTGGCGGAGGGATTTGAGACGTGCTTGCGGCTGGCCGACGGCATCGCAGTCGCCGAGTTCGCTGACGAGAAAGACGACAAAGGCAACCAAAAACGTATGCTTTTCTCGGCCAAATTCGCCTGCCCGGTCTCTGGCTTTACCATTCCCGAAATTGAGCCACGTCTGTTCTCGTTTAACAACCCGTTTGGTGCCTGCCCAACCTGCGATGGCCTTGGCGTGCAGCTGAAGTTCGATCCTGAACTGGTGGTGCCTGACGACAATAAAAGCTTGAATGATGGTGTGATTGCGCCTTGGGCCAAGGGCAGCTCGCCGCTTTACACCCAGACTTTGCAAGCTCTCGCCCGTCATGCAGGTGTTGCTTTGGCGGTGGCTTGGAAAAAGCATCCCGACAGTTTCAAGCACTTGGTGCTGCAAGGCAGCGGCAAGGATAAGGTCAATTTTGTGTATGATGATGGCGCGCGCCGCTATGAAACCACCAAGACGTTTGAAGGGGTTATCCCCAATTTGGAGCGCCGCTGGCGCGAGACCGACAGCGCGTGGGTGCGCGAAGAATTGGGCCGCTATCAATCCGCTCAAAAGTGTCCATCGTGCGACGGTAAGCGCCTGAAACCCGAAGCCCTTGCGGTGCGGGTTGGCGGGGAAGACGTGTCTGTTGTATCGAGCCGCTCGATCCGCGCAGCGCGTGATTGGTTTATCGCGCTGGAAGATCGCTTGTCGCCCAAGGAAAAGGAAATTGGCGCACGGGTATTGAAAGAAATCCGTGAGCGCTTGCGGTTTTTGGTTGATGTCGGTTTGGATTACCTGACCCTCCACCGCGGCTCGGCCACCCTGTCAGGCGGCGAGAGCCAACGCATTCGCCTCGCCAGCCAAATAGGTTCTGGCCTCACGGGCGTGCTTTATGTGTTGGATGAACCCAGCATTGGCCTGCACCAGCGCGACAACACAAGGCTGTTGACGTCACTGAAGGGCCTGCGCGATTTGGGCAATAGTGTTTTGGTCGTTGAGCATGATGAAGAAGCCATCATGACCGCTGACCATGTGCTGGATATGGGGCCATTGGCGGGTGTGCATGGCGGCAATGTGGTTGCCCAAGGCTTGCCGTCCGATATCGAGGCGTCAAGAGAAAGCCTGACGGGTGCTTATCTACGCGGCGAACGCTCCATTCCTATTCCCGCCAAGCGCCGTCGGCGTAACCCGAAAAAGTTTCTGCGCATTGAAGGCGCGACGGGCAATAATCTCAAAGACGTCTCGGTCGATATTCCCCTTGGCATTTTTACTTGTGTGACAGGCGTCTCAGGCGGTGGAAAATCGACATTGATTTTGGAGACGCTTTATAAGGCGCTCGCACGGCGCTTGAACGGAGCAAACGAAGTGCCTGCTCCCCACAAAAACCTCGAAGGCCTGCACCATCTCGATAAGGTCATTGATATTGACCAGAGCCCGATTGGCCGCACCCCGCGCTCCAATCCGGCCACCTACACAGGCGCTTTTGGCCCAATACGGGATTGGTATGCAGGCCTGCCAGAAAGCAAAGCACGCGGCTATGGCCCTGGGCGGTTCAGCTTTAACGTCAAAGGCGGGCGTTGCGAGGCGTGTCAGGGTGATGGCGTACAAAAGATCGAAATGCACTTTCTGCCAGACGTTTATGTCACCTGCGATGTGTGCCACGGCAAACGCTATAATCGCGAGACGTTAGAGGTCACGTACCGCAACAAAAGTATCGCCCAAGTGCTGGATATGACGGTCGAGGAGGCCGCTAGCTTCTTCACCGTCGTGCCCTCCATCCGTGACAAGATGGAGACTTTGGCGCGGGTGGGCCTCGGTTATGTCAAAGTCGGCCAATCGGCGACAACCCTCTCGGGTGGGGAAGCCCAGCGGGTTAAACTGAGCAAAGAATTATCCCGCCGCGCCACCGGCCGTACGCTTTATATCCTCGACGAGCCGACAACTGGCTTGCATTTTGAAGACACCCGCAAATTGCTGGAAGTGCTGCAAGAACTGGTTGAACAAGGCAATAGTGTGCTGGTGATCGAACATAATCTCGACGTCGTAAAAACTGCCGATTGGGTGATAGACCTCGGCCCAGAGGGCGGCGACGGCGGCGGCATGATCGTGGCAGAGGGCACGCCTGACGAGGTGGCTTTGTCCTCTGATAGCTGGACAGGGCGGTATTTGAAGGAAACGTTGGCGAAGCATGAGGAGCGACGGGTGGCGGAGGCGAAACGGGTTGGGGGTTAATCCAAAGCCGAGCAATTCAGAAATACGCTCCGCGCGTAGGGTGCATCGTACTTTGATGCACCGTCTCGTCGTCTCCGCCGAGGTTTAATTTTGTGGGTGAAAGTGGTGCATCTAAGGGTGATGCACCCTCCAATTTTCAACCACGGTGACAGCAAAAAAGCGGTCTTCGATGCCTTTTGGTGCAGGCTATGCTTGAACCAAAAGGCGGGTTGATTGTGGGGGTGTCTGTTTGAGGTGGTCAATGGCCGCTTGGGCCGTCGCCCTTTGGGCTATGGCCTCACAAGCCGCTTAAACCCATTGACAACCCCAAACAGACGGCGTGTTGCTTGCCACTATCGCAATGTTCGAAGTGACACTCGCCAGATCGGGCGGGTCAAGCTAGAAGAACGCGCGGCGCGGCTCAATTAACGCCCATTCTTCATCAGTCACATTACTTGGCAAGCCATACCTGGCGCTGAGCATGTTGGCCGCGAGTGGTATCAGTCCACATTTATGTCTCTTTGAATGTGCCGCAACACCATTGAATTACAAATTACTGATATCACTCAACTTCTTTTTCGGCCAGCCTCTCATGGTTTGAGATGAAGTAATATTTACGGCCCTTTGAAGCGGCTTTCGGGCTTGATCGCTGGAGCGGACGTTATCCGACACGCTTTTTGGCCGTTGACATTGCGCGTTGGTTGAGCGCTACACCGGCTTGATAAATCGTGCGATAAAGAAGCCGTCAAGGCCACCCAACTCTGCCCACATTGACGGCAGAATGCGCACGAAGCCTTCAGTCGTTAGCGCTACCTCAAGGCTAGGCAGTTCGCCAGCCACAATTGGGTCAGCTACAAGACCTGCTTCAAGTGCCGCTGAAACTGCCATTGTCGCTTCTTCAGGTTCCAGTGAACACACAGCATAAACCAAGCGCCCACCACTTTTGAGCGCTTTGGCAGCGGCGCGGATTAGATCGCATTGAATCGGTGCAAACTTGGCAACATCGCCGGGTGTTTTGATCCACAATGTTTCAGGGTTGCGCCGCAAGGTTCCCGTAGCACTGCAGGGTGCATCCAGCAAAATAGCGTCATAAGCGCCTTCTCCTGCCAGATTGCGCGCGTCGCCGGCTTGAAGTCTGGCGACCAAATGGGTACGCGCCATATTTTCCGCGATGCGCTCAATGCGGCTGGTGTCAATATCGATCGCGGTGACATCGGCTCCGGTTGCGGCCAGTTGCATGGTCTTGCCACCAGGTGCCGCACACATGTCCAACACTTTTTCACCGGGCTTTGCGTTCAATAATTTCGCCGGTAAGGAAGCCGCTGCATCCTGTACCCAGATCCGGCCTTCCGCCCAAAACGGTAATGCGGTGACGTCACTGGGAGTCTGGGCCAGCCGGATGCTGCCAGTTGGTAAAAGGCTGCCCTCAAGGGCTTCCAGCATGTCAGTGGGATCACCTTTATAAGACAAGTCAAGGCTGGGTTGCTTGGATAGGCTGGCCGCAATGCCGTCTGCCGCGTCTGCACCATAAGCCCCACGCCACCGGCTCCACCACAGGGAAGGCACACGTTGGCGATCATGGGGTCGCTCTAAAGGCTCGGTCGCAACACGGCGTAACACCGCATTGATGAGACCCGAGAATCCGCGCCCAGTAGCCTCGTATTTTGCCAAGTCGACCGCGCGACCAACAGCTGCATGAGGGGGCGCTAGCCCTTCGATCAATTGTGCCGCGCCAACCCGTAGCAGCGCCTTGGCATAGTGAGCACTATCGGGCAGTGGTTTTGACAATTTGGTCGCTAGCACAGCGTCAACCATGCCCAAAGCCCGCAGCGTCGACAAAACCAGATGTGCGGCAAAACCGCGATCACGCCCATCAAGACGCACAAAACTCTGCTCACGTCGCATGGCTTCTTCGACGGTCCAGCGTTGGTCCATCACATGAGATACGATGCAGACGGCAGCATGACGGGCGGGGTCAGGGTTGACCAATTCACGCGGTGGTCGGCGCGTGTCTCGTGGCTTATCGTTGTCACGGCGAGGCGATTGTGGGCGTTGTGGCGGCATGGCGCTGTCGTGGGCGCATGCAGTGAGGTGGTCAAGGTTTCGACTGGTTTTGTGTGCAGCGTGTCGAAGCTAGTGGCTCTCGCTTTTCGTATCAAACGCTCGACAAATGCAGCGATTTATAACACCATGAAACGATGACTGATCCAAACACACAAATCGCACCAATCATCGCCGCTGAAAATTTGCCCAGTGATGACGCAGAGAACCGGGCGCCACTTCATGAAGCCATTTATCAAGCACTTCGCGCGCGCTTGGCGACCGGTGCGTTTGCGCCAGGCGAAAGTCTCAGTTTGCGCTCTTTGGCCAGCGAATTGGGTGGTAGCGTGACCCCGGTGCGCGACGCGGTTTGGCGCTTAACAGCCGAGCACGCACTGACGATCGGACCGACACGGCGCATAACGGTGCCCGAAATGGATCAGTTAGGCATCGCCGAATTGATGCGCGCCCGTGCGCTTCTCGAGCCAGAGGCTGCCGCGCGAGCATTGCCCTTCATTACGCCAACCCATATTGCGTCTATGTTGAACGCCAATGCCGCCATGAATGCTGCTTTGCGGGGCGGGGACATCGTTGGCTATATGGCCAGCAATCACGCCTTCCACTTCGCTTTGTACGGTGCTTGTCCGTCCAATGTGATTGTTCCGATGATTGAGGGCATTTGGGTGCGCTTTGGCCCTTTTATGCGGCTGATGTTTCCAGAGGCCGTCAACGAACTTGACCTGTCGGACCGTCACGGCGATGCGCTTTTAGCGATTGAGGCTGGCGATGAAGCAGGCTTGCGCGCCGCCATCGCAGCGGATGTTGGCGATGGCTTAGAGTGGATGGTCAAACAAGCGAGTTAGCTTAGGCAATATATTCTATCGCCATTCATCCCGCCCACCTTTGCGCAGGCGCGTTAGGTTCATGTGATATTGAAACCGTTCGGGACGATAGTAACCCTGCACGACTTCAATTGGTGCGCCGTGCGTATTGCGCATCACACGCACGATTTTGAGCAAAGGCGATCCGGTCGCAATCTTCAAGGCTTGCGCAGCGGCAGGTTCAGCGCTGCAAGCGGTGATCCATTGTTCGGCGGAGGTTGCGACATGGCCCGCTGCCTCTAATAAATCCAGCATCGGCTTGTGTGCCAAATCATCGGCGTCAAAGCCACCTGCCACATCTATCGGCAAATGCGTGATGATGTAGGAGAACGGTTCACCCTCTAACTTGCGCACCCGCTCGGCACGTTGAACCGGCACACCGCTGGGCAGGCCTAACAGCTCTCCGATTTCAGGGGTAGCGGGCACACGGCCAACATTGATCAGCTCCACTTGGGTCGACAGCCCCATCACGCGCAAGGCTTCCATCAAATTGTCGAAACTGCCTTTGACCACCGGCACTGTCGCATTATAGGTCACCACAGTGCCTCGACCACGATGGCGGGAGACAAGCCCTGCTGATGCCAACTCATTGAGCGCGCGCTTAACCGTGATGCGCGACACGTTGAAGATGACCGTTAAATCCTGTTCACCAGGCAACACAGCGCCAAGCGGATAGGAACCCGATCGTATCTTTTCGCGCAGGATCAAGAATAGTTGATGATAAAGCGGTGTCGGTAGCTTGGCATCCACCATTGTAGCGTTCAAATCAGAACCGAGCGACTGTGCATGAGGGTGAATGGCTTGCATCATTGAAGCATAAACACCTGTGCTCAAATGAAAAGAGGACGCACCTGCATGCGCCCTCCTGTCAAGGTCAGTTTTGTGTTTGTTCTAGAAATTATAGTCCAGCAACAGTGTGAACGAACGTCCGCGAGGGTCAGCGACCCGCGGTTCCCAATTGCCACCTGATCCGCCGTTGCTGTCATAGGTGATTGCAAACGGTGGGTCTTGATCGAGCAAGTTTTTGATACCGGCGGTGATTGTAAAGTTTTTGAAGCCGCGATAGCTGACCGACGTATTGTAAGTGATGTAGCTATCGACTTCCTTCACCAGTTCTGGGGGAACGATTGAGCCGTTGGCAACACCTGGCAAGCTACCATTGGTGTAGCCGTCTCGATAGGATTGGGAAACAGAACCTGTCCAGTCACCCTGACGATAAGTGAAGAAGATATTATGCTTCCATTGCAGACCAAGGTCGCCCGAGAAGGTAAAGATACCAATCTCGCTGGCGCTCCATGGTGCATTCGCCAGCAAACGCGACCGTTTCTTGATTAGATACGTGCCGTCGAGGCCCGAAGACCAAGTGCCACCAAACAGGTCACCACGTCCACGGAGGCCAACTTCAACACCTTCGGTTTGCGATTCACCAGCATTTTTCCAGCGTGAATCGATCACAACGACTTTGCCAGTATTGTCGCGGATAAAGGCTTCAGGGAACAAAGCATAATTGTCGCGCAGTTGAACGACTGATGGCAGGACAATGCTGTCTGTGCGCTCAATGCTCCACCAATCCAGCGAGACGCTATACTTTGCGTTGGGCTCCCACACCCCACCGAACGACTTTTGTTCGGCTTTTTCAGGGCCAAGATCAGCACGGCCACCGTTGGCGATATCAGGGTTGATGACGCCACATCCCGGTTTTGTGACATCTGGCAAACCGCCGGGGCATGTCAACGGGTCGGCTAATGTGGCACCCGGGAATGGTGTCAATTGAACGCCGTTGAAGATTTGGTTGAACGATGGAACGCGGAATCCTGTATTGTAGGAGCCACGGAACAAAATCGGTTCAAACGGGCGGTACTTTATCGAGACTTTGGGATTAACCGTGGTTCCAAAGCCAGTGTAGGCATCCCGACGTCCCGCAATCGTCAATTCCATGCCTTTGATGAGCGGCAAGGCGATTTCACCAAAGATCGCACTGATGTTACGTGTGACGCCGGTTAGCGCATTGGCATTGTCAAACGGTGCCAAGAACACTTCCGCCTTCGCAGCGCGAACATCGCCATTGAAAGCATAGTTTTCTTCGCGCAGATCAAAGCCAACAGCCGCGTAAATTTTACCGCCAGGCAAACTGAACAATGGACCAGAAACGGTGCCGTCAAACTGACTGACTGTAAACTTTCCGCCATAGAGCGTGACGCCTTTTGCCGAAGCCAGTTCAAGGTCGGCTAATGCCGCCGCTGTTTGGGTCTGGCCTGCTGGCAAGAACACATTGATGTTGCCACGGTTCAGCGCATCCACAACGCCGATTTTGCCAGCTGGCAACAAAGCCGATGAATTGCGGTAATAATAGCCGCTCCCCAGCAATGATGACGATTCGCTGGTCGCATAGCTCAAGCCAGTGCGATATTCCCATTCCGCAGCCAACGGGCCATCCGCTGTCAAAGCGAAGCGTTGCGTATCAGTCGTCGTCTCGATCTCGCGCTGACCGCACTCAATACAGCGCCAGCGGTAAGCGATAGGTAGGCCGTACCGGGAGCCAACAGGTTGAGCCGAACCGACGGGCGCGCCAAGGGTTGGGAACACACTCAAAAGTGACGAATAGACCGAGTTGTATGTCGCACGTGTGATATCATTGAGGGGATACAAGAAGTTTGAGTTGGACGCGATGTTGGCCGCAGTTCCCGTGTAGGTGCCCGACGAAAATTGCGGGTTTGAGAAACGCTTGGCCGAGACTGAATTTGACAGCATAGCTTCAAACGCAATCTCATGACCACCAAGGCGTGCAACGGCACGCGACACAAAATTCATTTTCGTGATGGGTTGCTGCAAAACCACCGCGCGGCCGGTATCCCAAGCACACGCGAATACCGCAGCGGGATTGTTCCACAACAGCTCGTCATAAGCCGACATGCCGTCGATGGAATTACAGCCCGCCCCACCCGGCAAATCCAACGTGTTGACGCCGCCATTGCCGCGCACAGTTGTGCTGCCCGGCAGGAAGGGGGCCAATGGGTTCAGGCCAGATCCGGCGGTGCCACCCAGCAGCGAGCCCAAAGGGTTGTTGCCGCCGCTGATGCTAGCATTTAGTGGGAAAATGGTCGCAAATGGTGCGCCACGCGTATCAATGGAAAGGCCTTTGCGCGGCTGGAACCCGTTGATCCAATCACGGTCGGCACCATCAAGAGCTTTGTTGTCGCTCCAGCTCAATGAGGCCATAATGTTAAAGCCTTGAGTGCTCAGATCACCGTAACCGCCCAAAAGTGATGCTCGGAAGATTTCACTGCCACCGGCTTCGGTAATGTCAGCCGAGGTTTGCGCATTCAGACCCCGGTAGTTCTTTTTAGAGATGTAGTTGATCACGCCCCCAATAGCGTCAGTTCCGTAAATTGCCGATGCGCCATCTTTGAGAATGTCCACACGCTCAATCGCAGCAAGGGGAATTTGATTGACGTCAACCGCGCCACCGTTGAGACCGTGGGCCGCAACGCGACGACCATTGAATAGCACCAATGTGCCTGCTGAGCCTTGACCGCGCAAGTTCGCTGACGATGCGCCGTTATTTCCACGCTGAGCGCCAGCCACCACATCGGCGTTTGAAGCCAAATTTTCAGGCCCTGTGCCGCTGGAAGTTAGCAACATCATGAGTTGTTCGGTGCTGGAAATGCCTTCACGATCAATTTCAGCCCGCGTAATAATTTGAAGTGGCAGTGCGCTATCATTGACGGCGCGCTTGATGCTGGAACCCGTTACGACAACGGTCTCAACAGCGCGTGGTGGTGGTGTTGCGGCTGGCGTTGTTTGCGCGAATGCTGGTCCTGCCAACACTGCGGTAAAGACAGTGGCCTTTGCCCAAGTTTTGAATTTCATGCTGTTGTCCCCTGTTCAACAAATTTTTCGTTGGGTTCCAGCCAGTTTTGCTCGGACACACCAATCGCAAGCCAAGCGCTTTTGACGCACCTTGACTGCTAACTGGTATGTGACCAATTTCCTGCACCCTCAACACTATTTGTTGAACTCGAATTTACGAATGCGCAAGTGTGCAAACTGAATTGGTATACCTATCGGACACACGTTTGCGATAATTTGTGACCTATTCGTCACAAAAGTGGTATTGCTGGTCTGTGCAGGTTGGTTTCGCAACGGTGGATGCCACACCTTGGGGTGACGCAAACTGTTCAGGCATTGTTTGCACGAAGCTGGTCGTCTATGTCTGTGGGAAATGACAACGAGTAGGAATACATGACAGACAATTCTACCCCAAGCACGAAGCCAGTTCTTGTGCGCGTTGGCGTGGCAGGAGCCGGCGTTTTTGGAGGAAATCACGCCAAAAAGCTGGCCGCCAATGAAAGTGCAGTGCTTGTCGGTATTTTTGACCGTTCATTGGAACGCGCGCAGGCACTGGGCGCCCAAACCGGCGGGCAAGGCTATGACAATCTAGACGCTTTATTAGCCGATATAGATGCGTTGGTCGTTGCAACTCCTGCTGTGGCCCATGGTGGTGTCGCGCGCGCGGCGATTGACGCGGGCAAGCATTGTTTGGTTGAGAAGCCGCTCGCAGCGACCTATGAGGATGCGCTAATCTTGTGCGATCACGCCAAAGCAGCAGGCCTTATCCTGCAAGCGGGGCACCAAGAACGCTATATATTTAAGGCCATGGGCTTGTTCGAGGTCCTTGAAGAACCCCGACATTTAGAGGCAATCCGCGTTGGACTGCCAAGTGTCCGCGGTGCCGATGTGTCAGCAACCCTTGACTTAATGGTGCATGATATTGACCTCGCGCGATTGCTATTTCGGTGTGAGCCTGTCTCCATTGAGGCCAAGCGTCTCTCGGGCGCACCCGACAATCCAGATGCCGTGGAAGCAAACTTGGTGTTCGCCAATGGCGGCACAGCGCGGTTGCTCGCCAGCCGTGCCTCAGATGAACGCGACCGCCGTATGACGATCAGCTATGGTGGCGGCGACGTCGCGATTGACTTCATCGCCAAGAGCTTTGTCGATGGTCCCCAATTTGGCCTTCACGCCGACTTTGCAACCCGCATAGCTGATCCCATGGGGGCGGCAACAGCAGATTTCCTGGCGGCCATTCGCGGCGAAATCCCGGTTGCGATCTCCGGGGAGGATGGCGCAGCGGCTGTTGGAATTGCAGAAGCAATTGACGCAGCGACGCGGGCTTAGAGCATCTTGCGTAAAATCTGAATCAGATTTTCGCAAAAAGTATGCTCACATTCAAAGTGCTAGATCGACCTGATGTGCTTCGTAAATGAAGCACGGCGATCTAGTTCTCGCTTGCAGATTGGCCCGCACTAACGGCTACCATGGCTGCCCGCAATGTTCGCCCACCAAGCACATAGCCCGGGGCAAATATTTCCGCGATTTCCCCGGCTGGAACGTCAGATGGGATCTGGGCGACGGCTTGATGGACGCTAGGATCAAATTTGTCGCCCTTGGCACCAACACGGCTCAGACCATGACGCTCAAACGCGCCTTGCAGTTCACGCTCGGTCATCTCGACGCCGGTGACGTAGCTGTCAAAGGCAGCGTCGCCTTTAAAGGCTTGCGGTGCAGTTGTGATAGCGCGGCTTAGATTGTCAGCGACGGACAACAGGTCACGTGCAAATTTGTCGATGGCGTAAAGACGCGCATCGGTCTTTTCGCGTTCGGCTCGGCGGCGAATGTTCTCGCCTTCTGCAAGAGCACGCAAACCAGCGTCTTTCAAGGTTTCAATCTCGGCCAAAGCGGCTTGCAGCTTGGCAACCAACAATGCGCCCATATCTTCAGGCGCAGCGTCTTCGCCCAATAAATCGCGCGCGATCGCTAGCGTATCAGGTGCGGCCGCCTCTTCGTTTACTGGCGCTATGTCATCGTTCAAGAGAGTGTCGTCTGGACCCGTGGTCATCGTTTTAAGTCTCGTTCTGTTAAATTCAGGCCGCGGCGCTCGATTAAGCGACCCACGACTTTGGCTGTATAGTCTACCATCGGGATGACGCGGGCATAATTCAACCGTGTCGGTCCAATTACACCCAGTGCGCCCAGCACCCGCCGCTGACTATCCATATATGGGGCGGCGACCAAAGCGGAACCTGACATCGAGAACAAGGGGTTTTCTGCACCTATGAACAGCTTTACCGCAGACGCATCGCGCGCGGCGTCCAATACTTGAATGAGGTCACGCTTGCGTTCCAGATCG
>JAYSRI010000085.1:0-2033 GCA_043721175.1 Alphaproteobacteria bacterium | reverse complement strand
GCTTCTTAGCGTATGCGATCAGATCAGGGCGTCCTTGAAACTCCCACTCGCGCCACGGCGCGATCACGGTTACGTCTGGCTTTAAGGCATAATAGGACACTTCAAAGCGTACTTGGTCATTACCCTTACCCGTCGCGCCATGACACACTGCATCGGCACCCACAAGATTTGCAATCTCAATCTGGCGCTTGGCGATCAAAGGCCGCGCGATAGAGGTGCCTAACAAATAAACACCCTCATAGACTGTGTTGGCCCGGAACATTGGGAACACATAGTCGCGCACAAATTCATCGCGCAAGTCATCGATGAAGATGTTTTCAGGCTTCACCCCTGCCGCCAGCGCCTTGGCGCGTGCGGGTGCTAATTCCTCGCCTTGGCCAAGGTCAGCTGTAAAGGTCACCACTTCACAACCATAAGTCTCCTGCAACCATTTGAGGATGATTGACGTATCAAGCCCGCCCGAATAGGCGAGTACGACTTTTTTGACTTTGTTGGGAGTGGTCATAGCGGGAGGGTCCAATGGCTAAAACGGTGCATGATTGGGTTAGGCAATCACGGGCGTCAGATCAACTCTAGGGACCAGTAAAGCGTTGAAACTTCTTAGGTGGTTTGTAGCAGACTTTGACGGGCTAGGTAGCGAGCCGCGAAAAATAAATGGAACCCATGCACGACGACCAACAGTGCTGCCGTCAGTGAACGGACGACAAACATGACTAGTTCGTGATAGGGTCGTGTTCCAGATCCTTCGCCTGTCATGATCCAAAGGCTGATAATACAGACTATTGCACCTATTGGCGTGTAGATAAGTGCAGCCCATCGCGCGGCAAACCAAGTTGGCTTGCCGTTAATCCCAAATTGCATCGGCACGCGCGCATGACGGGGTATGACTTGGGAGCCAATACAAGATGTGGCCACAATCAAAACGATCGCGAGCAGTGCGACAATATTGGCAGATTGATGATAATTCGCGGCGACAAAAGGGATGTTGTCCATACATTATTATTACCATAAATAGTAATCTTTGCAAACAAATTCGTTATAAAGCACCTACTTTTGTCGCTCCAACCAATTCAGTGCAATCGCCAGATGCACCATATGCGCCACTACAAACGCCAACGCCATGCCGACGCGCGACGTGCCTAGAGACAGCGCTTGCTTGGTCAAGCTGCCCGTGTCTGTTGTATAGGCCATGTAAGTCAAAAACAGACCAAATCCTGCCGCGAGTGCTGGAGCGAACAAGAGCGCAAAACGGCGCGGCGCATACCATGTTGGCTTACCACTCAGGCCAAACTGCATGGGCACTTTGACACCAGGCCCGATCTTAGCCGCTGCGACTGCTGACAACATCGCCATCAGCACCAAACCTGCGACAAAACACAGATCACCTGTCCAGAGCAGAAAGTGGGAATAATCGAGCGGGTTCACCGCGCCGATTAGACCACAACTTGCGTGCCCAGTTCAACCACGCGGCCGGAGGGAATATGGAAGAAGTCTGTCGCATTCGTCGCGTTCTTGGATAAGAATATATAAAGCTGATCTTGCCACAGCGGCATCCCCGACGTGGCCGACGCTACAATCGTGCGATGCCCGAGGAAGAAGCTCGTCGACATGATGTCAAACTTTAGGCCCTGCTTGCGGCACATCGTCAACGCTTTTGGAATATTAGGGCTTTCCATAAAGCCATAACGCACCGTGACTTGCTTGACGTCTGGCGTAATCTCTTCGATTTCGATGCGTTCCCGATCACTTACCCGAGGCGTTTCGGCGGTTTTAACAGTCAGGATCGCAATCTTCTCGTGCAACACTTTGTTGTGTTTAAGGTTATGCATCAAGGCAACCGGCGCAAAATACGGATCGCTTGTCAAAAAGATTGCCGTTCCGGCCACACGGTGGGGCGGGTGCGCCATAAGGGTCTTTAGCAAATCTTTGAGCGGTATCGCGTCTCGCCGCGTCTTTTCGGTCAAAATTCGGCTACCCTCTTGCCACGTCCACATCATGATGACGATGACAGCGCCCAGCACCAGTGGCATCCA
>JAYSRI010000084.1:0-2034 GCA_043721175.1 Alphaproteobacteria bacterium | reverse complement strand
GAACCACGAATCCAATGGCTAGCCAATTGGCACGGGTGTGGAAGGGGCGGGTGGCGTTGGCAAGACTTGCACGCGGATGGCGTTTGACGGCACCATATAGCGTGCAGCCAAGCGCTTTAGCCGTGCCGGCGTGATAGCGCGCAAGCGTGCTTCAAGGCCCTTTTGCAACATCAATGGATCGCCACGCTGATAGCCAGGAGCTTTGGGCAGGCCTTGTGTGTTCAACAGGCTTGCCCAATAACTATTGGTTTGTCGGGCGCGTCCACGGCCCTCAATCGCAGGGCCAACAACGCGGTTAATTTCATCCTGTGTTGGTCCGGAAGTGGCCAATTCTCTGGCAATCAAGTCGATCATCATATTGACCTCAGTAACGTGCTCTGGCGTCACCGAGGCGTGGGCATAAAGTCGACCTTTATCCACAAGGCTTTCCGAAGCCCAACCACCGTCTGGCGAATAAGACTCGCCTGCCGCCTCGCGCACTTTGGCGGTCAGGCGAAGCTGCAAGACTTGCGCCAGAATGTAGAGTTCATTGGACGCCATAATATTCTTTGATCCCGGTGTTAGCCAAGAAACGTGCGCGATTGCCTGATTTTGCGAGCCTTTGTGACGCAGGACGCGCACTGGTCCCCCTGTTGGCATATTTGTCCACGTGTCCAATTGGGCAAAGCCCGGATCGATTCTGATGCGGGGTGGCAGCGCGCCAAAGGTCGCTGCCACCGCCTCTCTGGCCGCTTCCCATGTTGTGTCACCTACAATTGTGACGTTGATTGGCGCAGTGGCAAGAATGGAGCGCAAACGGTCATTGCTGCGGGCATCGTCATTGGTCAAATAGGCCTCTAGCGTCGGGGTTTCAAAGATCGGTAGGCCTTGATAAAAGTAAGTTGAACTATTGAGGCCAAACATGCCTTGCGCGGTCTGACTAATCGAGTCCCATCCCGCACGCATATTGTCGCGATAAAGGCTTGCTGCGCGCGGTCCAAGGCGAGGCTCGCGGACTTGGGACAGCATGACCTGCAATTGCTCTGTTAGGTCGGCTTTGCGTGGCGACGCAAACAGCGAGGCATTGGCAAAGCCGATATTGGTTCCTGCCATCGAGGTTGAGCGGCCAGCTAGTGCGGTGATCATTTGATCGCGCGTTAGTGTGCCCACGCCATCGCCATTCCAAGCCGCTTCGCCATACATCGCCCAATTTTTGTCCTGAAGCGGGAAGGCGAGGGTGCCTGCACCATAATTGATGCTGATGGACACGCGATCCGCACTAAACGCCGTTTGCTTGAACGCGAGCGTCACACCATTGGCAAAACGCGCAATCGTGGCGTCTGGATCACGTTTAAACACTGTCGAGATCAAACGGCCAGGAGGCCCCATGTCGGCTGGCGAATATTGAGCACGCACGTAAGCTGCGCGAGCGGGCAACGGCGTGTTCATGGCGGATTGCCATTCGGCTATCAATGCCGCTTCGCCACCGGCAACCGGGGTTTTCGACATCAAAATAATAGCAGGATCAACCCCACGCCACCACCACGAAAACGCTTCACGCAGGTTTTCAGGGGTCGCCGTCGCGGCGACTTCTTCAAATAGTTTCTTGCGGTCCTCTGGCGTTTGATAAACAAAACCACCTGCCAAGCTGCTACTAATTGACGAAGCCAGTCCGGACGTGCGCCGTGTGCCAGCGCCCGAGATAGCCTGATCATAACCAACAAGGCTTTCCTTGATCGCTTCGGCGATTTCAGCGCGATTAAAGCCTGTTTCCATAGCTTGACGCAGTTCAGTAACGACGGCGCGCAGGCCACGTTGCCAATTACCGTCGCGGGGGATCGCGTAAAAACTGCTGGTCCAGCCATTGTCTAGTGAATTTGTATCGTAGCCAACACCAGTTGCAGGAGGATTATCAACCAATTGCATCGTCGCCAATCGGCGCTCAAAAATGTCTTTTGCGATGCCATGTAATAGCCACCACTTGCGCAATGTCGAGCTGTCGAGCTTACCGTAGTCAAATTCGTCGGAACGTTGGGCGGTTACCGAAATGACAGA
>JAYSRI010000083.1:0-2035 GCA_043721175.1 Alphaproteobacteria bacterium | reverse complement strand
GCAATCTAGCGATAAACCTCTAAGAGCTTCCTTACAAAGACAGGAAATAAACAATCGACAAGTTTGATAAAATTTGACGGGTCTCGGACTTGTACGTTTTTAGATACCCTGAGCATCATCTATCTGAATCACGGCCCCAGTTGTAAATCGTCCAGCGTCGGAAACTAACATCGCCATCGCGCCGTCTAAGGCTGCATCTTCCATGACACGACGACGCGGAAAACCGGCCAACATGCGCTGCCCGCCCGCCTCAGTTAGCCAATTCGCATTGATCTCAGTTTCAATATATCCGGGGCAAATGGCGTTGACATTAATGCCTTGCTTAGCCCACTCGCGCGCAAGGCCCTTCGCCATCATGATGACACCAGCCTTTGAGACCGAGTAAGCTGTCAGCCCAGGTAGCGGTCTCGTACCCGCCATTGAAGCAATCAGCACGATCCTGCCGTCACGTTTCTCAGGACTACTGTTGTCAATCATTCGTCGCGCACCTTCTCTAGCAGTCAGGAACACACCTCTGACATTGACGTTCATCAACTGGTCAAAATCTGCCATGGAAACATCAACCGCACTTCCAAGTGCGTTCACGCCTGCATTGGCAATGACGATGCTTGGCGTACCAAGGGCGGCTGTCGCGCTGTCAAATCCGTTCATAACGCTTTGCTCATTTTCAACGTCCATGGCCACAGCATGAGCTATGCCCCCTGCCCCACGGATTTCCGAAACCAGTTTTTCTAAGCGGTCCACCCGTCGCGCAGCACACACGACGCTGGCCCCTAAGCCAGCGAGCATCATTGAAAAATGTGCACCCAATCCAGATGATGCTCCCGTGACTAAGGCAATTTTGCCGGAAAGATCGAAGGACGGCTTTGGCAATGATTGACCAAGTTGAAGCGACGATACCATAGAATTTCCTTTTCACAGTCAGAGACTGACGACTCACGCAATTCAAGATATAAGTATATGCGGCGCTAAGCAGCGCAACAGCAAGCATGCATATAGGGGCAAGCTGGTAGATTATGGCAAAACCTCAAATTCTGGTTCTCGCTCCCGATGACGCTATGACGGCCTTGAGTGCCGCGGGCTTTCTTTTGGCGGGCGACGACGCTGTTCGTCGGCAAACTGCCGCTGTCATTATTGACGTGCGGGGCGACGCGGCGGACAAAGCGAGCGATTTGGTGCGTTCCCTGAAAGCCGCGATGGGTCCTAGAGCGGGTCTGTTTTTTGCGTGGGGCGATGGCAGCAACAGCTTTGGCGGTTCAGCGTTTGATGGCACCCTAGATTGCCGCGCAACGCCGACAACACTTGCTGCGCGGATCAACTCGTCGTTGCGCATCGCAGTGATGGCGGATGAAGCGCGGTTGCGGTTCAAGTCATTAAGCAAATATGGCGGCGCACCAAAGCCGCCAACACTGAATACCCAAACTCGTCCACGTATCTTGGTGTTCGGCTTACCCGGTCCTGAAATGATGCGGATCACAGCTGCGCTGGAAGCACGAGGAGCAGACTCCATCGCATCGTTTACATCGTTTATGGCATTTGACTATCTGCACTCGGGCGACTTTGACGGTGTGGTAATCGTTGCTGGCGATGATGTTAGTGGGTCACTCGCATTTTGTTCGGCAATGCGACGCAATGCACGGCTTTTTCATATGCCGTGTTTGGTTTTGGGTTCGCCAGACTTTGCAAAGCCTGAAGAAATTGTTGCTCGCGGTGCAACCGACTTTGCAGTTTGTGGCGATGATGACAATGCCAGCGCAGATCGACTGCTGGATTTTGTCGATGAAAAGCGCAGCCGCGACGCGCTTTCGCTCGCGTTTACGGCGGCCCGCGCACCCGCTGCAATGGATCAAGGGACTGGTCTCTATACTGCTGGTTTTTTCAAAGATCATCTCGACAGTCTTGTCACGCGTGCCCACGAAACTGATCGCCCGCTATCGTTGGCTTGTGTCCGGCTGGCCCCGGATCCTGTAACTCAGGCGTTGAAGGAAGGCCGTGGCTTGGACCGTCTTATCGGGCAGGCTGGCGCTATGATGTC
>JAYSRI010000082.1:0-5061 GCA_043721175.1 Alphaproteobacteria bacterium | reverse complement strand
TCCAGTCTGGAACGTCTGCAAAGTTTAAGGCACCAAACGTCATGCGCACAATATCGGAAGGCGGGACTGGCGCAGCCGAAATAGAGGGGGTCGCAGTTGGCGATATCACCCGCGGTGGAGATGGCGCGGGAGTTGGTTGGACAGCTGGCGCTGTCGGTACAGCGATGACAACTGGGGGCAGTGGCGTCGGCTCTACTGCAACAGGGCTGGCGTCGCTACTCGAGCCTGTTGTGCTGCACCCTGACAGTGCCAGCAGAAATGACGTAGCGAGCAATCCAGTTTTATAGTTCATTTTGTTTGTACCGCGCTGAGAAGCCAATTGGGATTTCGCGAATCAGTTTCGCGTTCAAAAGACCATATCTCATCGGTGGCCCGCAACCCATCTCCGCCATCAGCAAGATTAGTAGCAAATGCAACATCAATGCGCGCGACTTTTCCACTCAGCTCAGCATCAATAATTTTTGCCTCAGAAATACGAATAACCTCAATCTTGGGTGCATTTTCGGCGCGCCTCTGCGCCATAATGGCTTGATAGGCTTCAAACACGTCTTGATCGACCAAAGGCTTCAAGGCTGCTTCATCGCCAGAACCATAGGCAGTCACAATCATGCCGTAGGCTTGGCGAGCACCATCGATAAACCCATCGAGATCAAAGCCGCGTTGCGCGATCACAATGGCCTTTATTCCTTCAGCACCGGGGCCATCATAAACCCGCTCGCGTATGGGAACGACATTGCTGGCATCGGCGGGCACAGCGGCATCGGACTTTTGATCCTCGGGAGTTGCTTGACGCGCAGCGCTGTTCGTAAGTGATCTATGGGTCGGAGGCGGTTCCGCGCCCCGATTTTGGCCCAAAACTTGATACAGACGACCCAACACAAGGGCGGCAACGACGGCGAAAAAGATGATTTCCATGTTTGATTCCAGTTTGATGCCCCTGCACCACGTTCAAGACTATCTATATAGGATGATCTGCATTGCAAGTCAGCCTATTGGTTGCCGAAAAGGGCTGTAGCGTGCTAGCGAAGGTACATCACTTTTCCTTTAATAAAACTTCACGAAAGCCTACTCATGACTGATGAAAACGCGACACAGCCTGTGGCAAACGGTGCGCCGGTAGACGAAAGCGCCTCACAAGCCCCGGCCCTGCGGGTTTTGGCTCAATATATCAAAGACTTCTCGTTTGAGAATCCAAATGCGCCAAAATCGCTGCGCGACGGCCCACAGCCAAAAATTGATCTTCAACTTGATGTGAACGCCCGCGCTATGGAAGAGGCAGGCGTTTTTGAGGTGGACCTAAAGATTAACGCAAAGAGCGAACGAGACGGTCAAGTTCAATTCATTATCGAGCTTGTTTATTCAGGCCTTTTTGGCTTCAACAACATTCCCGAAGACGCAATTGAACCTTTGTTGCTTGCTGAGTGCCCACGCTTGCTGTTTCCATTTGCGCGTCAGATCATTGCGTCAAATTCGCAAGCTGGTGGTTATCCGCCGCTTATGCTCGATCCAATGGATTTTGGCGCTTTATACGCATCCCAGCGCGTTGCGCCGCCTGAGCCAAGCGCCACAGTTCAATAATTGACCTTGGCAAGGTAGAGTCCGTCGCCCGGAGCGACGGGCCCGCACCGTGTCCGGTCAGCTGCTTTTAGTGCTGCTTTCAAGTCTTGCGTGCTCCAACTCCCGCGACCGACTTCAGCGATTGAGCCCATCATCGACCTGACCTGACGGTGTAAAAACGAACGCGCCGAGATTGTGGCGTGGATTTGGGTGCCAGAAGCACTGGCCACCCGCTCAATATGAAAGCTGTCGAGGGTTTTAATCGGGCTTTTTGCCTGACATTTCCCATCGCGAAACGTTGTGAAGTCATGGGTGCCGATAAAAATTTGGGCGGCCACTTGCATGGCATCGGCGTCCAATGGAACACCGACACGCCATAGTTTCCCCTTGTCGAACGTCAAAAACGCGCGTCGATCAATGATTTTGAATAGGTAAACCCGTCCGGTTGCAGAGAAGCGTGCGTGGAAACTATGGTCGGATGGTTCTGCTTCCAGCACGGCAACAGGGCCTAGTTTTAGCAGCCACGCATTTAGCGCTTCCCGTAGCTGCCATGCTTTCCAGGGTTTAATGAGGTCACAATGTATCACTTGGCCAGTTGCATGCACACCAGTATCAGTACGCCCGGCGACATGGACCCGCGTAAACGCACCGTCAATACGCTCAATGGCCATTTCGACCGCATCTTGAACACCCTTCCCGTTGCTTTGGCTTTGCCACCCCAAAAAAGCGGACCCGTCATATTCAAGTGTTAGTTTCCAGCGTTGCATTGGCGCACCCTACAGGAGCAAGCGGTCGCAGCGAAGCGAATAACGCTGAAATTGTCTGAGCGTTCTTGTTGATCGATTGACGGAAAGACACCAAGCCCCTAGCCACGTTTAAGCCTCAAGGAGCCAGACGATATGAAGACGCCGCGCGCATTTTTTAAGCCTCTCGCTATTGGCGCGCCCGCGCCGTACCGAGAGTTACCGGTCCGCGTGGAGCGGATGATACATTTTGTTCCCCCCCATCTTGAAAAAGTGCGGGCAAAAGTTCCTGAGATTGCCAAAAAAGTTGATGTTATTTTGGGCAATCTGGAAGATGCTATCCCTGCTGATGCCAAAGAAGCAGCGCGCGCTGGCTTTATTGAAATGGCGCAAAGTGCCGACTTCAAAAGTTTGGGCACGGGGTTATGGACGCGGATTAATTGTCTCAACAGCCCTTGGATGCTTGATGATGTCACTCAGATTGTTGCTGCTGTGGGCGACAAACTTGATGTGATCATGGTCCCAAAAATAGAAGGGCCGTGGGATATCTATTACATCGATCAATTGTTGGCCCAACTGGAGGCCAAAGCTGGTGTTTCAAGGCCTATCCAAGTTCACGCTATCCTTGAGACCGCAGAGGGTGTTGCCAATGTGGACGCTATTGCACTCGCCAGCCCGCGTATGCAGGGCATTAGCCTTGGTCCCGCCGACCTCGCAGCAAGTCGGGCGATGAAGACGACGCGGGTCGGTGGTGGCCATCCCAATTATCGTGTAATCGAAGACCCCTATAGCGATGGTCGGCCCCGTGTCAGCGTCCAACAGGATCTGTGGCATTACACATTTGCGCGCATGGTCGATGCCTGTCAAACCGCTGGAATTAAAGCCTTCTACGGTCCATTCGGCGATATCAGGGATACGCTGGCTTGCGAACAACAGTTTCAAAATGCCTTCATCATGGGCTGTTGCGGGGCGTGGACTCTCCACCCCGATCAGATCGCGATAGCCAAACGCGTGTTTAGTCCGGACCCCGCTGAGGTTGAGTTCGCGCGGCGGATATTGGAGGCCATGCCGGATGGCTCAGGTGTGGCAATGCTTGATGGGAAAATGCAGGACGACGCGACCTGGAAGCAAGCCAAGGTTATGGTTGACAGCGCAGGGCTCGTGGCAAGCAAAGATCCCGATATGGCTGCGGCCTACGGTTTTTGAGGCGACTTACAGACAAACAAAAATGGGGCAAGCCAGGTTTGGCTCGCCCCTGATTTTTTAGTTCTGAGCGAAAAGGCTTAACGTGAAGGTGCGTTGCAAGCTACAATCGACGCCGCATCAAGGCTTTTTGTGCCAACTGTAAAGCCAGCAACTGGTCCGACAACACGGGCAATTTGACGGCAATCGCGCACGGCTGGGTTCTTACGGTCAAGTGTTCCAACGCAGGTGTCGCCGGAACAATTCCATGCCGTATTCAGCGCAATCACCGCGCTGTTGGGCTGGGCCAAAGGTGTAGCAAGTTTGACAGTGACGTTTGAGAAGGCGCTGAAAGCGGATGTTGCCGTCAAAGCAAGTGTAATGCCTGCGAGCAGGGAAGTTAGGCGCATGGGGAGGGCTCCGTTCATGAAATTTAATGTCGACGCAGCCTCTGTGGGCCGCTATCGACGGCATGTTTATGATAACATTGTGAACAATGCAAGAGAAAAATTGAATAAACTGCATTTTGTTCAATATTCACAAAATTGTGATAAACTGTTTTTCCTTCATGCCACCGAGATTGTGCTGTAGCTGCGGCAAATTGTCGACTAAGGCTGAGACGAGACACCCGTTGCCGCAGGGGGTGCTTGGTTACGGGGAACTCCGTTTGCGCCAGCTACCACACTCAACCCCAACCTACGTCGCAAGTGCGCTGTGTGACGAGCTTCGCGGCCTCCCAGATAGGTATCCCGCGCTGCGTGACTGGGCCACGCAGCAATAATAAAGCGGTCAAAAACCGTGTCACCTTCCATCGATGTAAAAGCGCCCGCTTCAATGCTGGTAAGAACTTGCCCGCCTGACGCCAAAACACCAGTTCTCAACTCCGACGCAGCATCTAACGACAGTTTTGCCTGTTGTGGCGATGTATCGCGCGGCGCTGTCATCACAATCAAATATCCGGTCCCAGCGCCCTCAAACTGCAACGGGACAGTGCCTTGGAGCGCCACAACGCTAAAGATGCCGGCATTGTCCCGCTTGCGAATTGCGGCTCGATACGCATCGCCCCACCAGAAATTATCCACTTCGCCGCGGCTCGGAAATTTCCCGAAGATGACTGAACGATCTTGCCATGGTCCTTCTAGCCAATTGACGCCGCGGCCAGCGCCACCGATGGCCAAATAATAGGCATTGTGACTGGCGTAAATTGGCGGCAATGCAGCTGCATAGCCTCCAATTTTTGCGCGGTCAGTCGTTCTGCCAACTACCAGCAAATACCCGGGCAACGCTGAGCTTTGATTGGGTGGGGTTTGAGTTGTCTGAGCGTTGGCGAGCGTTGCTTCTAATGGCGCAAAAGCAAGTAGAGTGCTGATGATAAAACGACGCATAATTTGCCTTGGATGATAGCGCTGATTGCAACGTCAAGGCATAGGCGACTTTTCAAATATTGCAAAGCAAATTGCCATTCAAATTTGGGCAGCGTTAAACAAGAATGGCGCTACAACAGCCCCCGCAGAGCCATATAGCGGGGCGCAGGGTTGTTTTCGATTAAGGTCATAGATTGGCCTTGCGCTCCAGGTTC
>JAYSRI010000081.1:0-5084 GCA_043721175.1 Alphaproteobacteria bacterium | reverse complement strand
AGGACCACTAGCGGGCGTGTCAGGCGCATTGTGTGCGCCATGGATGCGTTCTGCTTTGGACAATCTTGATCATCGTCAAAAGAAGTCCGAAAAGGAGTGGTCAGGCATCTTCTCCGCTGCCTACAAGTTTGCTGACAACATCAATAGTTATGCGTCCTACTCGCGTGGCTACAAAGCGGGCGGCTTCAACCTTGATCGCGCGTTTTCGAGCTTGATTAACGGGATCAACACCTCGGTTGTCTCAGGTGCCGTCGGCAGCCAGACAGTTGCGCAACCCGATACCAGCTTCTCGCCGGAAACAGTTGACGCTTACGAAATTGGTTTGAAAACCCAATGGTTTAATCGTGCGTTGACAGCCAACTTGGCGCTGTTCCACCAAACTTTTGAAAACTTCCAGCTGAATACCTTCACTGGTATTTCGTTTGTCGTGACAGAAGTGCCGGAGGTCGTTTCCCAAGGTGCGGAGCTTGATTTCTTCTTGCGCACGCCGATTGATGGGCTAACGGTTTCAGGTGGTGCTGCTTATACGGTCGCAGAATATACCAAGAATTTAGGCGCGGCCAATGTGCCGAATTCGTTCTTGGGTCGCAATCCGAACTTGTATTACTTGCCTGGTCGCCAATTGACCAGTGCGCCGGTTTGGACTTTCGGCTCCGCGATCAACTACGAACGCTCGGTGTTTAGCGACAATGCGGTCTTGCGCACTTATGTCGATTTCCGTCACTCCTCGGAATATTACACAGGTTCGAACCTAGACCCACGTAAGTTGCAATCGGGCATTACTTTGGTGAACGGTCGAATTGGTTTGTCGACAAAGAACGAGCGTTGGACAGCAGAACTTTGGGGCCGCAATCTGACTGACAAGCGTTATGCGCAAATCACGTTCGATGCACCACTTCAGGGCGACGGGCCATCGCTGACCAACCAGGCAGCCGTCGGTGGTTTTGCGCCGCGTCCTATCAACAGCCAAATTAACGCTTTTGCTGGTGAGCCACGGACCTACGGTGCAACTTTGCGCTGGACTTACTAGGCTCAGCTTGAACTTTTCGGATAAGAGGGGGCGTGGCGATTGCTGCGCCCTTTTTTTGGTTAGTGAAACCATTTCAATTTTTGCAGCGTATTATCCAATATGAAAATCATTTCGAAAAATTTGGTGTCCGCCCTCGCCATTAGTTTCATCCTAGCTGGATGTGGCGCGGTTGTTCCATCCACCAGCGATGCCAAAGCCAAGGCACTTCCAGCGCAAGCCGTCGCAACGGAGAATGCAGCAACCGCAATCTTCGCCGGAGGGTGCTTTTGGTGCATGGAAAGGCCGTTTGATCAGCTTCCGGGCGTCATTTCCACCACGTCTGGCTACACGGGCGGGCGGGTCGATAATCCGACTTATGAAATGGTGGGCGGCGGCAGCACTGGCCATGTTGAGGCTGTGCAGATCGTTTATGATCCTTCGCGCATCACATATGCTCAATTGCTCGACACCTATTGGAAGCAGGTAGATCCCTTCGATGGCAATGGCCAGTTTTGTGATCAAGGCGGAACTTATGTCCCAGAGATTTTTGTTGCGAATCCAAGTGAGCAATCAGCCGCTGAGACATCGAAAGCGACTGTTGCCGCTCAATTTCCCGGTCAGTCAATCGAGGTCAAGATAGTGCCTGCCAAGACTTTCTGGCCAGCAGAAGACTATCATCAGGATTATTATCTTAAAAATCCCGTGCGCTATGCTTATTATCGCAATGGTTGCGGTCGCGATGCGCGCTTGCGGTCCGTTTGGGGCGCTCCGGCAACGCCTCACTAATACCGTTTACTGAAGAAATCTGCTGACGTTACCAATTTAATGCCAGATTTGGTGAATTAGGCGTTTACATCTCACCCTAGGGCAGTCTAACGTTGCGGCAAGTCGGGTCTTGATCCGGCTTTGGTGTCCGGGCTGGCTGAGCTGCCTTGAAAAAGGCGCTCTGGCAGAGCGGCGCTCCCTGAGCATTAACTTGCGGTGGTGCCTTTTATGGCCCACCGCTTTTTTTGGGCGACTTTAAATCCGTCGGCAGCCTCACTTCACAAAGAAGTGTCGCATTGTTGCCACCATGTAATGCTGTCCACATGTTTTCCCCACCTTAATTCGTTAACGGGCCGTGACTGTCACGTAACTGTCACATAAACGTCGCAGATGCGTGGCGCAGAGGCGCTAGAGCGCGTCGGGTTAGGTCCTCACACATCAGGCGGGCCGTCTTAGACACTTACAGGGGACTAAACATGTCAACATGGAACCGTTTTGCACAGGGCACGGCTCTGGCAGTTCTGGCAGCAGCACTTGCTGCACCGTCAGCGATTTATGCGCAAGAAACCACAGGCGGCCTTCGTGGCGTTGTTGCGGGGCCAAGTGGCGGCATTGCGAACGCCAGCGTTGTAATCGTTCACGTCCCAACTGGACAGCGTACCACTATTAAAACCGATATAGCAGGTCAATTCAACGCCGCTGGGTTGCGGGTCGGTGGTCCATACACCATCGACGTAACCGCGGCGGGTTTCCGTGGAACTCAAATTCCTGATGCAACCGTCAGCTTAACCGACGAAGGTAGCTTGGCCGTCGTGCTTGAGGTCGCTGAGCGTCAAACCGAGGTTGTTGTGGTTTCAGCGGCACGGTTACGCGCGCGCGCTGGCACAGGCCCAGAAACAACGCTCAATTCGGCAGCCATCGAAGGCGTCGCATCTATCAATGGAGATGTACGTGATATCGCGCGCCGCAATCCTTTGGTCAGCCTTGATGCAACCAACGAGAACGCATTCTCGGTTGCGGGTACCAACCCGCGTTTGAACAGTCTGACTGTCGATGGCGTTCGTTTGAACGATGACTTTGGTCTCAACGCAGGCGGATTGCCAACAACCCGCGGGCCTATTTCAACCGACGCGATCCAAGAATTGTCAGTTAGCGTCGCGCCTTATTCGGTCGTGAACGGTAGCTTCCAAGGTGGCCTCGTCAACATCGTCACCCGCAGCGGTGGTAACAAGTTTGAAGGTGCAATTTACGGTAAGTTCTCCAACCCCGATTTGGCTTCAAATCGCCTTTACAACACAGTTGCGGAAAAAGCGGGCCGCATTAACGTCGACGGCACGCCGGGTTGGGTTTCTGCTTTCCCACCTCTTGAAAGCCGCACGTTGGGTTTCCGCCTTGGCGGCCCAATCATCAAAGATAAGGTCTTCTTCTTTGTTTCCTATGAAGATTATCAAGGTGATGTACCAAACACGACAGACACGTCTGACTCGACAGCACCAAACCGTGTGCCAGGCGTTACGCGCGCTGAAGTCGACTCAATCATCGCCGTTTCCAAGTCCGTATATGGCTATGACCCATTAAATACCCCGCCAAGCACAGTTCAAGAAACCGACAAGAAGCTGTTGGTCCGTTTGGATTGGAACATCTTTGACGACCACCGCGTTCAGATCACCTACAACAAAGTGACCGAAGACAGCCCGCGTCGCGGCAGCAACGCGTTTCACAATGCAACAAACAACAACCTGTCACTCTATTCAAACTTCTACGGCCTCGGCCAATATCCGGAAACCTGGACAGCGCAATTGTTCTCGCGCTGGAGCGACAACATCACCACTGAATTCCGCTACTCGACCAAAGCATATGGTCGTGCACAAGAATCGTTTGGCGGCGGTCAGACAGCACCAGACCAATTCGGTCAGTTCATTGTGTGCACACGCGCATCTTTACCAACACCGACAACAACCAACTGCGCTGGTGATGGCCAATTATACCTCGGCCCTGACAACTCGCGTCATGCAAACGTATTGACCAATGACACGCGCCAGTTAAATGGCCGGATCGATTGGCGATTGGGTGACCATCGCATTACTGCTGGTGCGGCGCGCGAAGAACTCGATGTTTTTAACCGCTTTTTGCAAAACTCGGAAGGCAATTATACCTTCCTGAGCATTGGTGATCTGCAAGCGCGCAAAGCGTTCTCAATCCAGTATGGCAACGGCATCGGCGTTGACAACTCGATTGGCGAAGACAAGGCTGACGCGGTTTTTGGTATCGCGACCAATTCGCTGTTCATTCAAGACACATGGGATGTATTGAGCAATCTAACCTTGAATTACGGTCTTCGTTACGATTTCTTTGAAACGATCGCGGGAAAAGTCCGCGAAAACCCGTCGTTCCAAACACGCGCTGGTTTCGCCAATACATCCACAGTTGATGGCTTGAACCTGTTGCAACCGCGCTTTGGTGCAACTTGGAAGGCGCAAGACTGGCTCACGGTGCGCGGTGGTATTGGCCGCTTTGGCGGTGGTACACCGACGGTTTGGATTTCCAACACTTACGCCAACGATGGTATTGGTTCAGTGTCGCTGACTTTGAACCGCAACGTTCCCACGTCAATCGGTGCGTCAGCGCCAACTTGCCGTGGATCGGCGACATTGGCCTTAGCCCAAGCGTGTCATGCTGCAGTCGTAGCCTCCATTCTTGACGGCGGCACAAATGCAACTTGGGGCCGTGACGTACCAGCCGCCTTGAACACGCAACTGTTGGCCGCACGCGGTTCAACATCCAACGTTGTAGCACTTGATCCGAACTTCAAAGTGCCATCAGTGGATAAGGTGAACCTCGGATTTGATGCACGCTTGCCGATTATGGGCAACATGTTCAACATCTCGATAGAAGGATTGTATCAGCAGTTTGACAACCCGATCTCTTATCGGAACGCGCGGTTGGTGACGGCTAAAAAGCCCGACGGCACAGCATTTACATTCTTCGACGGTCGCCCGGTCTACTTGCCCGAAACGGGTTCAGACTTGATTACGTTGAATGCTCCGGAGCGTCCAGAATCATCGTCTGTCACCTTCTCAATCGGCACGCGCTACCGCATGGGCTTGGACTGGAATTTCAGCCACACCATCACCGAGGCGCAAGACGTTAACCCGTTGGTCAGTTCGGTCGCTGGCTCCAACTATGGCGGCGTTGCGGCCTTTGATGGCAACAACCCTGGCATTGCTCGTGGCAACAACGCTGTGAAATACGAGACCAAGTTTGAAGTTAACTTCAAAAAGAAATTCATCGGGGACCTTGAGAGCCGGGT
>JAYSRI010000080.1:0-2050 GCA_043721175.1 Alphaproteobacteria bacterium | reverse complement strand
CAAGCGATAGTGGAACAGCCTTAGGCTGGTCACCGCCTGCGCGGAAGACGATCATAGACGTCGTTTCATTTAATGGCGTTCTGACTTGTGCCGATGTCTCAGCTGTCTCTTCGGCCACCTCTTCACTGACGCCAACATTTTGGAACACTGACACTGGGTCAATGATCATAATGACAGAGCCGTCGCCCAGAATGGTTGCGCCCGAAAAGTTGCGAACGTCAGAAATGGCGGTCGAAAGTGGCTTAACGACGATTTCTTCAGTGTCGTAGACTTCGTCCACGATCACGCCAAACAGATTGCTGGCCTGCTGCATCACAACGACAAACGACGCGGGACGATGATCCTCGCAGCTGGCTGATGTCTCAACACCTAAAACTTGGGACAGATCAACCAATGGCAAAAGGCGGTCACGCAAACGCAGCACGCGTGCGGAATTGATGGTTTCGATGCGGTGTTCGGAGGCGGCTCCAGCCCCCACTAGCTCAACAATTGATAATTGAGGAATGGCAAAACGTTGACCTTGCGATCCCACCACGAGGGCCGAGACTATGGCTAAGGTGAGCGGAATTTTGATAAAGAACTTTGTGCCCCGGCCTTCGGTGGACTGAAGGTCAATGGTGCCACCTATGAGCTCAATATTGGTGCGCACGACGTCCATGCCAACGCCGCGCCCCGACAGGCTGGTAACAGCTTCGGCTGTCGAGAAACCGGGCGCGAAGATGAAGCGGTGGATTTGTTGGTCTGACAGCGTCCATGCCGTTTCTAGGCTGACAACACCATTTTTGATGGCCTTATCGCGGATACGCGCCGTCGACAGCCCGCCACCATCATCGCCCACTTCGATGACAATATGGCCACCTTCATGGTAAGCATTAAGCTTGATGGTTCCTGTTTCAGATTTGCCAGCACTGGCGCGAATTTGGGGACTTTCCAAGCCATGATCGCATGAATTGCGGATCATGTGGGTCAGTGGGTCTTTGATAAGCTCAAGAACTTGACGATCCAGCTCAGTCGCTTCACCCTCTAAAACCAGATCAATTTTCTTGCCCAAATCTCGGCCTGCATCGCGCACGATGCGGGGTAGTTTTTTCCATGCCGTGCCAATAGGCTGCATGCGGGTTTTCATAACGCTGTCTTGAAGCTCAGCCGTCACGACTGACAAGCGCTGAAGTGGACCCTTGAATTCGCTGTCGTTGGTGTTGCGCACCATCTGCATCAGCTGGTTCCGCGTGAGCACCAGTTCTGACACCATGGTCATCAAGGTTTCAAGCACGTCGACATTAACCCGGATGCTCTGCGTGGATGCGATAGCGCCACCCTTAGCGGCTCCGTCATCGTCTGCCTCAGAACCAGATCGAGCTATCGGATCGGCGCGACGCTCCTCAATCAACGCTGTTGCGGGAACACTGATCTTTGCTGGCTCGTACTCTACATCTGCTGCCAAAAAGGCGGCCTCAAGGTCTGCCAGCGAGACTTCGCCGGGGCGCAATTCACGACCAAGGTCTGCATCCCAACGTACTGCACCATCTGGTGCCTGTGATGGTGGTGCTTCAACAACGGCTTTAACCGGTGCAGCTGTAATCGCGGGCATATCCTTGCCTTCGCTTGCGCGCTCTAAAGCACCAATCAAAGCGCTGTCGTCGCCTTGTGTTTCGCCACCTGTTGCCTCAATGTCGGCTAGAATTTCTTTGATCCGGTCGATGCTTTCCAAGACCAGTTGAACTTGGTCCGGGGTCGCAACGAGCGTGCCATCGCGGAATTTACCCAGCAGAGTTTCCCCGGCATGGGCCACAAACTGCAAGCGCGGCAAGCCAAGAAAGCCGCACGTACCCTTGATTGTGTGCACCAAGCGGAAAATCGAATTGAGTGTAGCGCTGTCGGTTGGGTCCATTTCAAACACAACCAATTGATTGTCTACGATTTCAAGAAACTCATTCGTTTCTGTGATGAATTCGCTCAGGAGTTCGTCCATTCGTGTAGCCCTTTGGTATGCAATCATCGCGTGATTGCTACTCGTCAAAGGACACACTGGAGCCTGACAGTTAAGACC
>JAYSRI010000079.1:0-2050 GCA_043721175.1 Alphaproteobacteria bacterium | reverse complement strand
GGGACGTTTGGGCCGTCGCCCAGCGGGCTATGGCGCCACAAGCCGCCTGTCGAGCCTTAGCTCGAAGAGCGAAGGCTGAACCCGACTGAACTGGCGGTGAGCTGTTGCGAGCATTGCCGTGTTCCCAGAGCTTCAGCTCTAGCTCTATTGAGTTCCCAAACCTGCCGACCCGCAACCGGCCAATATCCCGCACGCACGGCTCCCTCCATCCGCCCAAACAAGTCCGCCGCGTCCCAATACCTATATTAACCTTGACGTAAAGGTAATGTAGTGGCCGCATTTTGTGGGTTGAACATGCTCGCAACAAGTCTATTATCCGTAGATGAATGCAGCGCGCACGCAAGATGCGCCTCCAATTAGAATTGCCAAACGGGAGCTTATCATGAACCTTTCCTACTCTACCGAAGATCTGGCATTTCGTGACGAAGTGCGCGGCTTCATCGACGAAAATTACCCGTCTCGTTTGCGTGAGTTCGCGGATCGAGATGACATGAGTAAGGAAGATTTTTTGGAGTGGCACCGTATTCTTGGCAAAAAAGGCTGGTCAGCACCAGCGTGGCCAACTCAACATGGCGGCCCCGGCTGGACAGCAACACAACGCTACATTTTTGGCGAAGAAAGCGCGCGGGCGGGCACTATTCCGGTGTTGCCGTTTGGCGTGATGATGGTCGCGCCGGTCATCATGGCGTTTGGGACGGACGCACAAAAAGAGCGTTACTTGCCGCCAATTCTGAAGGGTGAAGAGTGGTGGTGCCAAGGCTATTCCGAACCAGGGGCAGGTTCTGATCTGGCAAGTCTCAAGTGCAAAGCTGAGCGCGATGGAGATTTTTACGTGGTCAATGGTCAGAAAACCTGGACCACTTTGGCCCAACACGCTGACTGGGGTTTCTTTTTGGTGCGCACCAAATCTGACGGCAAGCCGCAAGAGGGCATTTCATTTTTGCTGATCGATATGAAAACACCAGGCATTACCGTGCGCCCAATTATTACGATTGATGGTGGCCATGAGGTTAACGAGGTTTGGCTTGAGAACGTCCGCGTGCCAATTGAAAATCTTGTTGGTCAGGAGAATCAGGGCTGGACCTGCGCGAAATTCTTGTTGGCGCATGAACGTTCGGGCATTGCAGGGGTGGCGCGTTCCAAAGTTGGCGTCAAAAAGTTAAAGGAGTTGGCGCGCGCTGAGACGATGGATGGCGAGAGCTTGATTGAAGATCCTGACTTCTCGCGCAAGATTGCTGAGCTGGAAATTGACCTCACGACCCTGGAAATCACCGAGTTGCGTACTTTGGCGCGCGAGTCGGCAGGGAAAGGTCCCGGCCCCGAGAGCTCTATCCTTAAGATCAAAGGTACTGAAATTCAGCAACGCTTAACAGAGCTTGCGATGGAGGCTGTTGGCAATTACGCCGCACCTTACGTGCGCGGTTTTGGCGACAATAGTGCCGTGGGTCCCGATGCCGCTCACTGGACATCGCCAAACTATTTTAACGTCCGCAAGACGTCTATTTATGGTGGTTCAAACGAAATTCAACGCAACATCATCGCTAAGATGGTGTTAGGGCTTTAGGTTGTTGCCTGAAGAGCCACGCCGCTTTCGGCGTGGCAATCGATACCGCACTCTGACATTTCAACGCTCATGCCGAGGTTGCGAAAGGCTAGGCAAAAGCACCGTGTGGTTAATCATGTTGCTTTAGTGCTAGTCCGTGTACTGCGAAGTAATGTACTGATTTTTGTCGCAGAGACCCAGGATGCCCTATCGTTGCGTAGTTCAATAAGCCTAGATAACCTCCTCGTTCAGGCCTCGTTAGAAGCCTTGCTGAACCGCAGTGCCAACCGCAACGATACGCAAGCCCGTCTTGAACGTGTCAAAGCTGCAGCTCTCATTGAGTGCGCTCATACCGGACTTGCGGGCCTAACAATTGTTGGCATAGCCAAACGTGCAAAAGTCTCGTCGGCCAGTATCTACACGGCTTATTCGGACCGCGATGCCGTTTTGGTTGCAGCCATGGAAATGCTGTTTGCAATGCTGGCAACAGACAAAATCGAAGTTCCC
>JAYSRI010000078.1:0-14323 GCA_043721175.1 Alphaproteobacteria bacterium | reverse complement strand
CTGTTACGGTAGCGGTTGGTCGTGCCGTCAATGCGATTACCCGCTTGCAGGGCCGCTTCCAGCAAACCAATCCCGATATGACGACTGTGGGCGGGCGGTTTTGGTTGCAGCGACCGGGTAAAGTGCGGTTTGAATATGATGCGCCTTCGCCGCTTTTGCTGGTCAGTGATGGCACTAATGTAGTCTTGCAGGACCGACGTTTGCGCACAACAGATCGCTACCCGTTGCGCCAAACGCCACTTTACTTTTTGCTCAAGGCCAATGTAGATTTGGCGCGTGACGTGATTGTAACCGGGGTTGAGCGGCGTGGTGGCAATTACATGTTGGCGATGCGTGACAGGCGGCGCGAGGCCGATGGAGAATTGGTTGTGTCGTTTGACCAAGCCACAAATCTGCTCGAAGAATGGACGATACGTGATCGCCAAGGCCGGTCAACGCGTGTGCGGTTGAGCGAAGTCAGTCAAGGCGGCGCGATCAATGCGACGCTGTTTACCGATCCAGGACCCAACCGCCGTTTCAAAGCGGGCGAGTGAGTGTCGTTTGTGACAATTGCGTCACACACAAGGATTAAATACTTTTAATCTTGCAATTTCTGTAGGTCGTGTCTATCTTGTCACTTAGGAGATCAAGACACCGATCAGCGTCGTCCCCCCGCTTGCGGATCGCATTTTGTCTCTGCTCAGTCGGCGTCCCCTAGTCGGCTCAGACCCACCGCCTAAAGCGGCGAGCGTCTGAACGCCCGACCTTTGTGGTCGGGCGTTTGATGTTTCTGGGTCGGTTTATTCTTTTAGACGCAATTGGAAGATGGATCCTGCCACCGCAGCCAATGTGTCATTGAGCTGGGCCGCGTCCACCGCGAAGGCGCGGGCAGGTGAGCCAGCGCAAGTTGCTAGTCGCGCCACGGCGGCCGGGTTGGTTATGTTGACGGCTACCGTGTAAAGCTCGACGTTGTAATTGTTGCGGATTGATGTGCACCAAGCCAGCATGCGGTTGTCGAGTTCGGCAGCGTCAGGCGCTCCCGAGCAACCGGGCGCTAGCGTGTCTGAACAACCCCAATATCCCGGAAAGTCCTCCGCCTCTGTGTTTTCGCCGTCAGTGATGAGAACCATGGCTTTTTTTGCCGTCGAACTGTTGAATGAGTTAGGTGCCTTGGAACCATTGTTACCAAAGAAGTTTGCCCATTGGATACGTGGCGATAAGCTGCGCAATCCCCAACGAAGGCCGACATCATTATGTGTGCCACCGACAACTGGCGACATGCGATTTATCGTCGACAATACCTGCGGCCGCGATCCTGAAAGCCCGAGCATGGGCATCGGGCAATTCACATTGGGTCCAATCGTATCGTCAAAATCGGTCCAAGTCGTCGCAGGAACCCAAGAGCACCATGCTCCTCCGAGATTATTCCATGCGATCTCATTGGGATCGGCCACGCAAGGCGACAACGTTCCCGTTGGCATTGTTGGTGAACATGAGTTCGCTGTCGACGAAAGGCAACTAGTGTTGATGGGCACAAACGCATTTCTACGGCCAGTATCATTTGGGTTTGGACCATAATATTTCTTGGTCTCTTGGGTGGTACAAGCTGGTGCCACACTCGGTGTTGCAGAGGCGTCACAAACCTGTTTGTTACAGGGCGCCGTAACGCAAGTTTGTTGGACCCGCTGAGCGCGCGAACCGAACGTCAAGAAGCGGGCTTCGCTTTGGGTTGAACGCGGGGAAATGCCAGCCAGATCTGCAAACTGACGCACGGGTCCCATTGGCCGAATTTCACCAATCTTACCTTTCCCTTTTCCTTTTCCGGACGGAGGAGGAGGTGGTGGTGGAGATGGAGAAGGTGCTGGAGGCCCCGGCGGCGGCGGCGGCGGTGGCGGCCCGGGCGGTGGCGGTGGGCTAGGCGGTGGCGGTGGCCCGCTGCAGGTTGTGCATGTGTCGGCAACGGTGATTTCGGGACGCCAGTCTTGAGTTAGCAAGTTAGGTGCTACGGCCAGCGCATTCCATTTCATCCCGCTCTTTGGCGCATCATTGGTAGTGAGGCTCTCGCCAGTACCTGAAACGCAACCGCGCCAGCCCACTGGCGCGAACATAGTGTTGAGCGTTGGGCCATTCTCAATGATCTCGCCGTTTCTATTCAACGTGCTTGTCGGTATTGAGCGCGAGCCATAGTCAGCGGATACGATGGCGGGACCTGCGCCAGGGTTCCAACCGCTTGTGTCTTCAGATTTGATGTTGACAGCTGTCGCAAATGGAATAACCGAAAACCGCAAACGGTTTGGCATCCCCATATTGTCAAAGGCGGTGTTGACAAATGACGTCGCGGCTTCTCGCATATGGGTAAAGCGTGTCTTTGGTCGACCGTCATTTTCAAACATGGACGCCGTGTTATCGAGCACCATGGCGATCTCATAATAGACTTCACTGCCGGAACTCGCCACGGCGAGCGATTCAATGTGCACTGTGTTCATGCCCAGAATGCCACCAAATATCAGTTTTGCATCGGCAGACCCAACGGCACGTGCGCTTTCGTCGGCATCCCAGGAAAAAGCGACAGCTGAATTATTGGCAACTTGAACCAATTCTGCGCTATTTTGCACGAACGAATTACGACCTTTCAATTCACCTTCGGTCTTTGCAGGAGCATCGCCCAAATCGCGTTCTTCCATTTGAACTTTTTTGGCCATCAGTGCGGCAGCATCAGTGGCGCGATCAAGTTTGGCCTTTGCACTGTTGATCCGTGTCAATTCAACACCAGCAGCAGTCACCATCGCCACAGGCACAGCAACGAGTGCGAAAATCATAGCTACATTGCCGCTGGTTGAGCGTAACGCCCGCTTGTTGGTCACCATAATTCCCTGTCCCCCCCGCGCACTCACGTGCGTAAAAACGCCCGATGCGGTTTGCGAAAGGGAAGATTTCGCATAATTCCATTAATAACGGACTAAAAAAGCGAAAAGTAATTTATTGGCGGCGTTTATTGTTTGTCGGCACTATTGGTACAATGATTACGGGCAGCGTGTGTGCGACATCTCTATGAGCATCACCAGCAGGTGCCACAAAAGTTCCACCCGATGGTGGCTCGGTGGTTCGCGACCAAGCCCGATAGCCGGGCAAGGCTTGGATTGATCCGCTGACTTTGACCTGTCGCAATTTTTGTTGCCGAGTAAATTGGCGCACTTGGGGAAATATCGCGCCGTCAGATCGAAGTGTTGAAACCTCCTGTACCCGCGTTTGCGGCGCTTTTGCGTCACCCGCAAAAACGTCTGCTGGCTCAAGTAGAATGAGCGCCAGCCAAACAGCTTTCAGGCAAGTATCAATAGGCATTTTCTCGGCACAATATCGCGACATAAGTCGCCATCCGCAAAATCAATGCCACACCGACTGTATCTAGAGCCCCCTTGACGCCGCCAATTGCGCCAGATTGGTTTCCGGGCGCGCGCCATAATGGGAAATAATTTCAGCCGCAGCCAACGAACCAAGTTTTCCGCATGTCTCCAAATCACGTCCGGTGGCCAAGCCAAACAACACTCCCGCCGCATAAAGATCGCCAGCTCCCGTTGTATCCACGACGTGGCTGACAGGATCAGCCGCGACACGGGCGACTTGTGTCCCGTTGGCCAAAACCGATCCCTGCTCGGATCGCGTCAAAGCAACAAATTCGCAATCACGCCGCGCTGCTGCAAAGGCCGTTTCAAAGTCGTCGCAGTCATACAACGCCAAAATTTCACTCTCGTTAGCGAACAATATATCGATGTGGTTTGCAACCAGATCAGCAAAAGCAGCTTTGTGGCGGTCGACGCAAAACAAATCCGATAAAGTCAGCGCGACTTTGCGGCCCGCTTTGTGCGCGATTTCAGAAGCGGCAACGAATGCGGCTTTGGCTTCGGGCGCATCAAACAAATAGCCCTCCAGAAAAACGATCTGCGCGCTGGATATTTTGGCTTGATCAAGATCGTCTGCCGTCAAAAGCGGTGAACAACCCAAGAACGTGGACATGGAGCGCTGGCCGTCCGGCGTCACATTAATCAAGCAACGCCCGGTTGAAGGGCCACCGTGGCGCGGAGCCGTTTGGTATGAAACGCCACCGGCGTTGAGGTCGTGGCGAAAGACACCGCCCAATTGATCGTCGGCGACTTTTCCGATGTAGGCGGCGCGCCCGCCAAAAGAGGCGACGCCAGCTAACGTATTGGCAGCCGAACCGCCCGATACTTCGCGACCCGGGGCCATTTTAGCATAGAGCGCTTCCACCGCGCTTTCGTCGAACACCATAGTCATCGCGCCTTTAGCGATCCCTTGACCGGTCAGAAAGCCGTCTGTGGCTGCCGCAATGACATCGACCAACGCATTGCCGACCCCGCAAACGTCAAAACTGATCTCGTTGGAATTTGTCATTGTCGTTTCCTAGCGTTTCACGCGGTGTTAGTTTGCGCGAGCGCGTACTAGACGCAAAGCCAGCTAATCGCTAGTCACACGCACACATGAAAACTGTCGCATTCCTCGTCACCCATGGTTATTACCCAAGCCGTCCTGATCGCTTGGAACCTGACTATGCGGGTCAACAATTGGCACTGTTGGGTTCTGCTTTGGCTGGGTTTGACGTGCGGTTGGAGCCTGTCTACTGGCAAGACAATGGGATTAACTGGTCACAATACAGCGCGATATTACCGCTGATGGCTTGGAATTATCCTCAAGAAGTTGAGGTTTTCAATCAACGACTAGGCGAAATTAAAACTGCTGGTGTGCCAATATTTAACGATGGCGAGACATTAGGTGGCAATATGGATAAGTCCTATCTGGCTGAGTTGGCTGCACGCGGTGCTCCGGTGCCGGCAACTTTATCGCTATCGACATGTAATGCTGCGGAAATCTTGGCGAGCTTTGATCGTCTCAATACCGATGAGATTATTGTAAAACCACGTGTTGGTGCCGGTGCGTGGCGCCAAGCACGGTTGAAGCGCGGCGAGGCGGTTCCGGCAGCCGACAAACTGCCTCCCGCTGGAGCGTTGATCCAGCCATTTTTACCCTCCGTGACCGCCAATGGCGAATTATCATTACTTTATTTTGGCGGCACTTTCTCGCACGCTGTTATGAAGCGGCCCAAGCAAGGCGATTACCGAACACAAGGCCAATTTGGCGCGATCGAGGAAGCCGTGAGCCCAAGTTCTGCCGCGCTTGCCGCTGCGCAACGTGTTTTGGCGTTGACGACTGTCGAACCACTTGTTTACGCGCGCGTCGATCTCGTGCAAGGCGACGATGGCGACTGGTTGTTGATGGAATTAGAGTTGATCGAACCGTGGCTTTATCTGAGCCATGACGGACATAATGGCCGTCAAGCTGCGGTGGCCTTTTCAAAGGCCCTCATGGGTGCCTTGCCAGCTGAGTGACCATAAAAATGCGCAAGCTAGTTGACAAACAGCCTCTTTTTCCGGCGTTGACCTACCCTATCAGCACCAGTTTATACGTCTAAGAAGGTCCCCAGGATGGAAACCCAAAGCGAAAACATCGCAAAAGTCGCAATTGTTGGCTGCGGTGTGGCTGCATGGATGAGTGCTGCTTATTTGGCACATATGTTGGGTGGGGCTGTTGAGGTTCTCGTTGTCGAACTGCCAAACTGCGAATTGGCGCATTTTAATGACGCCACCCTGCCACCGCTTAAGGCGTTCCATGCCACTTTAGGCATTGGCGAGACAGAACTATTGTCGACATGCCAAGGCAGCATGAAGCTGGGCACACAATTTGTGAATTGGGGTCAATTGGGCAATCGCTATTTTCATCCTCACGGTTCTTTTGGCGCAGAATTTGATGCGGTGCCGCTGCATCAATGGTGGTTACGGGAACAATCCGAGGCGGCTGATGGTTCCAGCCTCGATCAATTGTCATTGGCAAGCGCACTGGCACAATGTGGATCGTTTGCCCATCCCGTGCCGGATCGGCGGATGATCCAATCCACCTATGACTACGCCTATCATTTGGACGCAATCTTATACGCGGCAATGCTGCGTGCACGTGCCTTAAAGGCTGGCGTCAGTGTCATCTGTGCCAGCGATGTGAGCGCAAATGTGAACGCGCAAAGCGGTTTGGTTGTGAGTGTCACAACCGACGACAGCACCGTCGTTCAAGCCGACTTTTTCCTCGATTGCTCGGGTAGCCGCGGCGCGCTTATTAACGAGGCCTTGGGTGTGTCATGGCAGGATTGGTCGGATTACTTGCCGTGCGATCGCGCTGTGACCGTATCGTGTGTGCGTGGCCAAGACTTTCCACCATTTTCTAAATCGACTGCCCGCGAAGCAGGTTGGCAATGGCGCATCCCGCTCCAACATGAAACCCGTTGTGGCTATGCTTATGCCGCGCAGTTTTGCAGCGATGACGACGCTTTGGCTTTGTTGATGGAAAATCTAGATGGCCGCGCCAGCTGTGAACCTAAGTACCACATGTTCAAAAATGGCCGACGAACGAACAGCTTTGTCGGAAATGTCGTCGCCATCGGCGATGCGTCTGGGTTCTTGGAGCCGATGGAAGCCACTAGCTTACAGATGATCCAGTCAGGCATAACACGCCTGTTGGCGCTTTGGCCGACACGGGCTTTCGAACCCGTTTTGGCAGCAGAATACAATGCGATCACGACGGCGGAGTGGGATTTGGCGCGCGACTTTTTGATTTTGCACTATCACTTAAACGGCCGCGCCGACACACCGTTTTGGCGCGCTTGCAAGAACATCCCGCTTCCTGACAGCCTCGCCCACCGTCTCGCACATTGGCACGCCGGTGCCAGATTGGTCTCGCCCCGACCAGAAGTATTTCAATCACCGTCGTGGCTGTCAGTCTTGGTTGGGCAAAGCGCATTGCCTGCGCACGGCGATCCACTTGCTCAAGCCCGCGCCGCGCAGGTCGATTATGTGGCGCGCCTTTCTGGGCTTCGTAACATCATTAGCGAAACAGCAGCCAGTCTGCCGTCGCACCGCGAGTGGATTGATAAGAATGCCCGTGGGCGGCGAACATAGCGTCCGATCAGGTGCGATCTTTGCGCAGTGTTGCATGAGGGCAACAAATTAAAACCTATATATATCAGCATATAAGGCTGAAATCATCGTGAGAAGCTGCTGCGATCACGCGGTTAATTTTTTCACATTACTGTTGCTTTGGTCGCCGATTGCTGCAATGTAGCATTACTACACGTGCGTCTAATGCGGCAATCTAACGCATCGCGAGGCATATTTGGCGAGCTTGCGGGGACACAAGGCTTCACTCGTTCAGCGTAATTTTAGAGCAGCCAAGGCGCTGCTTGTCACAAGTAAGGCTGGGCCAGCGACACAAGATCGCGGCTTTTTGGGAGGACAACAGATGAGTATTCGAACTAACGTCACAGGTCTGTCAGCAGGCGGGTGCCACTTGACCAGCGCAGTGAGCGCGATTGCATTGTCGTTTGCGATCAGCGGCAGCGCTTTTGCCCAAGCGGCGGCGACCCCTGATAAGGAGACCGAAGTTGTCGTCGTGACGGGTATCCGCGCCGCACTTCAAAACGCGATCAACACCAAGAAAAACCTTCAGGTGATCTCTGAATCAGTTTCAGCTGAAGACATCGGCAAATTGCCGGATGTGTCCATCGCTGAATCCATCGCGCGCTTGCCGGGTCTGGCAGCTGAACGCATCGACGGTCGCGCCCAGCGCATCTCGATCCGCGGTCTTGGCCCTGACTTTACAACCAGCCTGTTGAATGGCCGCGAGCAAGTCTCCACCAATGACGGTCGCGGCATTGAGTTTGACCAATATCCGGGCGAACTTCTCAGCGGCGTCAATATCTACAAAACAACACAAGCTGGTCTAGCAGCCCAAGGTATCGCTGGTACGGCAGATTTGCGCACAGTCCGCCCGCTCGCTTACGGTCGCCGTGCAGTTGTCGTGACGGGCCGATATCAGATCAAGTCGCTTGGCGAAGTCTTGCCAGACGTTGATCCAAACGGCTTCCGCGTGACTGCATCCTACATTGACCAATTCATGGATGGTAAGCTTGGCGTCGCATTGGGTGTCGCCCATATGTATGATCCAAGCGGGACACAACGCACCGAAGGCTACAACACTGACACCAAGATTGGCAATTTCTTCGGTCCCGGTGGCTTGAAAGTAATGGCCTCAACGACCGAACTGACACGCACTGGTGTCATGGGTGTTTTGGAATTCAAACCTACCGACAATTTCTCGATTACCGCGGATGCTTACTATTCGACAATGTTATCAGAGCAAAACAATCGAGGGGTCGAAATCCAAACCGGCGGTTCTTCATGGAATCCTGCTTCCGTCAAAGCAACTAACGGTTATGTTACAGAGGGTACATTCACTTCGCGTTACGCGATCCGAAATATCTACAATGAGAACGATGCTGAAGTAAAAGCCTTCGGCGTTCATGCGGACTACAATCTGACTGAAAGCACCAAAATGGGCTTTGATTTTGGTTACTCTGCCGCCAACCGTGACACAGTGTTTATTGAAACACAGCCTTGCTTCACAAATGGGTTAGCGGGAGCCGCGCGGGAATGCAATTCGTCAACCTTCAACTACAAAGTTAATGGCGATGGCCGCCTTCAGCTGACAACCGCTGATAATATGGCTGACCCAAGCCGCGTCATGCTGGCCGATCCATACGGTTGGGGTGCGCAGGGCTTTGTGAAGTTGCCATCAGTTCAAGATGAGTTGAAGACCTATCGCTTTGACCTCGTTCACGACTTCAGTGGTGATGTTGGCATCAAGTCGGTTGAAGTGGGTGTCAATTATGCTGACCGCCGTAAAGAGCGCACATATCGCCAAGAATTCTTGCGGACTCCTAACGCTATTAACGGCCTATCGCCAATCCCTGCGTCGCTAATTGCTGGCACTGTTGATCTGGGCTTTGGTGGTTTGGGCCGTGCTATTGTGTTCAATGCCAATACGGCTCGTTTAACGGGCGGTATTCCAACCGACAAATCGATCGGTGGCGAATGGTGGCAAGGTACCAATAACTGGAATGTTGACGAGAAGATCACGACAGTCTTCTTCAAAGCCAACATTGATACCCAATTCGCGGGCATCCCATTATTGGGTAACTTTGGCGTTCAGTATATCAACAGTGAACAAGGCTCTGATGGCTTCTTCGCAGCTTACTTCTTGGCCAATAGCGGCAATGACGGTGGGACGCGAGCTGTATCGGCATCAACCGACTATAGCGAAATCTTGCCGAGCTTGAACTTGTCCTTCGAAGTTAAAGACGACTTGTTTGTCCGCGTTGGCCTTGGTCGCGTTCTGTCGCGCCCAAACATGGCTGATATGCGGATCACTCGCGAAATCAACTTTAACAATGACAACATCAACTCGACCGACCCGTATCGTTCGCCTTACACCGGTGATGGCGGCAACCCATTCTTGCGCCCAACCATCTCCAATAATGCCGATCTTTCGATTGAAAAATACTTTGGTCGTAAGGGCGTTGTGTCGTTTGCAATGTTCCAAAAGAACCTTGAGACCTATCTCAAGCCCGGCGGTGATCGTTATTTCCTCGACTTGTCTGGATATCCATCGCCAAGCTGGATCAAGGATAGTGCTGGAAACGTCATCAGACCAAAGATTCAAACCGCGTATGTAACGACCCCTGGCAACGCCAAAGGCGGCACACTGAAAGGTCTTGAATTTGCACTGTCGCTACCATTCGATCTGATTTCAGAATCGCTTGATGGTTTTGGTGCTTACTTCAACGTCTCGCAGAACTTCTCCGATGTTGAATTTGCTGATAGCCGTGCAGGTCGCACTGAATTGCCGGGCCTGTCCAAAACAACCGGCAACATTGCGTTTTACTACGAGAAAAACGGCTTCCAAGCCCGCATCAACGCACGCTATCGTTCAAGCTATCTGCAAGATATCGTCGCCTATGATGCCAATATTGAGCGCCGTATCACTGAACCTGAAACAATCATCGATGCGCAACTTGGCTATGAGTTTGGTGCAACAAGTCCATTGAACGGCCTCTCTGTTGTTCTTCAGGCTTCAAACCTGACCGATGAGCCTTGGCAGAACTATTACAAGAACCCGTATCGCGGTCTTAACTACGACACTTACGGGACCACGTATCAGTTGGGCGTATCTTACAAGTTCTAAAGTAACGCTTTGCTGAGACTTAAACAAAGCCCCTGTCTTTTCAAGGCGGGGGCTCTTGTTTGTTTGCAGATGTGGAGTAATTTTGAGCGCGAATATAGGAGCGCGCAGCACTAGCTGCGCCCCCTTACTATTATAGCTGGCGCAGCTAGTGCTGCCCGCTCCAAATGGCAATCAAGGGACGAAACAACATGACCCAATCCATGATTAAAAAAATTGTCGTTGTGGGCGGTGGCACCGCTGGCTGGATGACGGCCGCACTTTTGTCCAAAGCGCTGGCCGGTAACGTCGCGGTTGAGTTGATCGAGTCCGAAGAAATCGGCACCGTCGGCGTCGGTGAGGCGACCATTCCGATGATCAAGCTGTTCAATCAATATCTGGAGATTGATGCCGCCGATTTTATCGCCAAAACCAATGGCAGCCTGAAATTAGGCATTGAATTTGTCAATTGGGGCGCTCAAGGCGACCGCTATCTGCACACGTTCGGCGCGATTGGCCGCGCGCATGATTTGATTGACTTCCACCATTATTGGCTGCGCGCGCGTGATATCGGCATGGACGTCAGCCTGTGGGATTATTCCCTGCATTACCGCGCCGCCATGGCCAACAAGTTCGACCAAGTTGAGGGTGAAGGTGGCGGCACCGGGATGCCTTATGCGTTTCATTTTGATGCCGGCCTCTATGCACGGTATTTGCGCAATTATGCGGAAGCACGTGGCGTCAAGCGCACCGAGGGCAAAATCATTGACGTGATCCAAAACAACGAAACGGGATACATTGAGGCAGTCAAACTCGAAAGCGGCGCGTTGGCAGAGGGTGATTTCTTTGTCGACTGCTCCGGCTTCCGTGGTCTCTTAATCGAGCAAACACTCAAGACCGGATACCATGATTGGAGTGATTTGTTGCGTTGTGACCGCGCTTTTGCAGTCCCGTGCGAGTCTGTCAAACCATTGACGCCTTACACACGTTCCACCGCTCGCAAAGCAGGTTGGCAATGGCGTATTCCGTTGCAAAGCCGCATTGGCAATGGCCTAGTCTATAGCTCGCAATATCTAAGCGATGACGAAGCCGCAACTACATTGATGAGCAATCTGGACGGCAAAGCGCTGGGCGATCCGCGCCAAATCAAGTTTCTAACCGGCAAGCGCAAAAAGACATGGAACAAGAACGTCCTCGCGTTGGGCCTTGCCTCGGGCTTTATGGAGCCACTGGAAAGTACATCGATCCATTTGGTGCAATCAGGATTATCCCGCTTTATGCAAATGTTCCCGACGGCTGGCTTCAATGACGTGGAAATTGATCAATACAATAATGATACCATGGACGAATGGCTGTTGATCCGTGACTTTCTAGTGCTGCACTATCATCTCAATCAACGCACCGACGCGCCTTTCTGGCGTGATGTGCGCGAGATGAAGGTGCCAGAAAGCCTGACGCAAAAAATGGCATTGTTCGCGGGTACTGCCCGCGTTTGCCACGATAAGCGCGATCTGTTCTCTGACCCCAGTTGGATCCAAGTGATGTTAGGCCAAAACCTGATGCCAAAGGGCTATAATCCGATGGCCGCAAACATGAGTAACCAGCAACTGCGTGAGTATTTGTCAGATATTAAAGGTATGGTCATGCAGGCGGCAAGTCGTATGCCCAGCCACGAGAGGTTCATTGCCGACAATTGTGCGGCGGAGGGCCTAGACAAACCGACGGCAACCTCAGCAGCTCAGCGTGTTGCAGCACTTGTCGGCTAGAGTATGGGGTGGCTAAGCCGCCAAGCTCTCGCCGCGCAACAACTTCGGCAAATCGCCGACCCCGCCGCCGGCGTGGCTGGCGAAAAAGCGGCGGGCTGGACCGATGGCGTCGACCAATCCCAAGCCGAGTGTGCGCAGCGCGCGAACGGGCGCGATGTCGTTTGAAAACAGCCGGACAAACGCATCGCACGACACTGCCAGTGTCATGGTGTCGGTGCGCCGCCAACTGGCATAGCGCTCCAGCACAGACAAATCGCCAAGATCTTGGCCAAGGCGATGCGCTTCAACCAACACCTGCGACAATGCGGCAACATCTTTAAGGCCCAAGTTCAGCCCCTGTCCGGCAATCGGGTGGATACCGTGGGCGGCGTCACCTGCCAGCGTCACGCGCGGCTTGGCCCATGTCGCAGCTAGTTCCAGTGAAAGCGGATAGGACCAGATCGGGGCATCAACTTTTACCACACCCAGATAATCACCAAACCGACGCGACAGCTCAGCTGCAAAAGCCTGTGGTGCCATCGCTAGCAGAGCTTGCGCCCGTGCTGTCTTTTCTGACCACACAATATTGGCACGATTTTGCGTTAAAGGCAGGATAGCAAATGGCCCGGTTGGCAAGAAATACTCGTGCGCGACGCCGTTGTGGGGCCGTTCCATCGCCACCGTCGTCACAATGCCTGTTTGACCATAGCTCCAGCCATAAGTTCTAAAGCCTGCTGCCTTGCGCACAAAAGATCCGCGCCCTTCGGCCCCAACAATCAGCGGTGCCTGAAGAACTTGCCCTGATGCCAAAGTCGCTGTGACTTTGCCCGGACCGATATCGAGGTTTGCGATGTGATCGGGGGTAAAACGGCTAATGCCCGGACGGCTGCTCACTTGGATATCGAGCGCCAGTCGGGTGCGCCGATTTTCGATCATCCAGCCAAGAGGCTCACCCTCCAAGCCAATTTCGGCACTGTCAAAGTGGAGCGACAATTGGGACGGACCAGAAGGGCGTGTTCCCCCGCCGACACGACCGTCAGACACCATGATGTTGGTAATCGGCTGCACGGCACCAATATGCTGGGCAATACCAAGGCTTTGCATCATCCGATAGGTAGCAAAGCCGATTGCCGCTGCCCGACCATCAAACTGCGCTTCTAGTTGCACACTCGCCGCCAAGCGATCAATTACTGCAACGCGCAGTCCACCTTGATCCAAAGCCAAAGCCAGCGATAATCCAACAAGACCGCCGCCCGATATGATCACGTCAAAAGATAAGTGTGCCGAACTCACAAAAAGGCCTCACCGAAGAACTTTGTGGTGTCAGCGATGAGGGCTTTCGCCGCAGCTTCGACCAAAATTCCTCCCTGAGCGCCTGTCGATTGAGTAGGGTCAGAGCCCATACGACCATCTGGAAAACGGGCGCGAAAATCGGCTGCATCGCGGATCGGACCGTCTGGGGCAATCTTGGGGTCCAAAGTCACTTGTCCTAGAACAGCACGCTCTGGATAGGCCCAATACGTCACCGCAATCTCAGACGCTGTGCCATGAGTGCCATGACCAACCGGGAAAGTATCAATGCATAATTTCTCCATACCCGGCAATTGCCACCAATTCTTCAGTTGATGCATGAAGGGCGCCTTTTCACCGCGCAGTGAATAAGGCGCATAGGTCTCAGCAAAGGCTGCCTGAATGGTCGCGACATTGCCGCCGTGCCCATTGATCCAATAAATGTGCGTAAACCCCGCGCGCACGAAACTAGAGGTCCAATCAACAATCGTTGCAATCATGGTGGATGGCCGCAACGTCATAGACCCCGGGAACCCCATATGATGTTGGGCCATGCCGATTGAAAATGTCGGTGCAATCAAAACATCACCCAACTTTTCAGCTTCGCGCGCGATGATTTCGGGGCAAAGGGCGTCGGTACCGATCAGGCCTGTTGGGCCATGCTGCTCATGGCTGCCAATTGGAACTACGATACCGCGCTGCCCGCTTGCTAAGCGCGTATCGACCTCTTGCCATGTGGCCATAGACAAAAACATGAGAGTTAAGCCTTCCCGAGTGTTGTGGTTCCTGCGTGATGCAGTGCCACATTCATTGTGATTGCTAATTGATGGCCTGACAACCAAGCCGCTTCAACTCGCGGTCCAGCAAGCCAATCTCCGCACAACCCAACGCGTAAGTTTTCATCAAAGGCAAAACCACTGCCATGGGCAATTTCAACGCGTGCATAGCGCCAGCGGTGGGCGATGGCATGAATTAGAGTTGGCCGATTGTCAGCGAAACTTAATAGACCGGCCAGAAGCTGTGGCCAAATAGCGTCCCCGTCCAGCTCCAGATTTTGCGCCGACCAATCCCCGCGTGCGTGCACGACATAGGATGCGGGGCCGTCACGACCAGGTTTTGACACGTTCATCGCGATGACGTCGATCATCTCATGCCCCGTGAGCTTGATCGCATCAAACGGCATGGCGATTGGG
>JAYSRI010000077.1:0-14347 GCA_043721175.1 Alphaproteobacteria bacterium | reverse complement strand
GCATTGGTATGCCGCGCTCCCAAAGCCAAAATTTGAGCAAACAGGTTTGTCAGCAGTCTGGCGGAGCAGGCGCTCCTCAGTCCCGTTTTGCCCCTAAGCCCGCCGCGCTGTCTTCAGTACCTTATACGCCTTAACCACAGCGTTCAGCCGCGATTCCGCACTGCGGTCGCCACCGTTACTGTCAGGGTGGAATTGGCGCACCAGTGTCGCGTATTTGGCGCGGACGGTGGTTGCGTCGGCTTTGGGGTCGAGGCCCATAGTGTCGAGCGCCTTTAACACAGGTGCCGGGGTAAAGTTTTGTGGATCAAGCGCTGCGGTGCTGCGTTCTGTGGCACCACGGCGCCCACCCAATGTGCTGTACATGCTGGTGGTTTCACCTGCCGCAGCTGCTTTGCGGAATGTGTGCGCGTCAGGCGCATTGGCGCTGGCTTTGAACGACCATGTTGGCCGCCCACCATGGGAGGCAGCTTCGCGGTGGGCGATGGCGTCAGCCTCGGTCATGCCTTCAAAGAAATTCCAGTTTTTATTGTAAAGTGCGACGTGCTTGGCGCAAAAATGCCAGACCTCATTTGGGTTATCGCGACTTTTGGGTGCGCGATTGGTCGCTTCGGAGACACAACCGTCGTGCTCGCACATTTGCACGTCGGGCTGGACAGTGGTTGACGGTGGCTTTCGCACCCGAATATCCACAAACTTAGGGCGGTATGAGAATTGATCTGACATGATGAACCCAATATGCGTTTTACTGGCGCGTCAAACAAGGAAGAAACACAAATGGGACCCGTGCAATTGCAGATGCGCACCAAACTTGACGCCGCTTTTGCGCCGTCGCGTCTGGAAATCACCGACGAAAGTGCCCGTCACGCAGGCCACGCGGGGGCACGCGCACATGCAGCCAAGCAAGGTGGTGCGGCAATCGGTGTGGGCGAAACCCACTTTGACATACGTATTGAGAGTGCCGCGTTCATAGGCATGAACCGTGTTGCCTGTCAGCGCGCAGTCTATGACGTGTTGGCAGAGGAACTGGCAGGGCCAGTTCATGCACTATCGCTCTCAGCACGCGCACCAATTTGAGGCGCATTGTACACAACCCTCGAAGCAAACTGCTTTGCGTGGCCTTCCAATTCTGACATATCGCTCTATTGTACACAATGTTGGGCAAAGTGATCGCGGGAGGGCGCCTTGGCAAATGTAACCAGTGAAACAAAATTTGGCCCAGTCGTTACTCAATCCGGGGTTTCCACCGGCAATATGTGGACGCTAATGTATGCGTCGCTGTCGTCAATTGGCGTCGTCACAGGCATGGCGGCCATGACGACTTACATTCTAACGGTCAATCTTAATGTTCCCGAAGATCGCCAAGGGGCGGCATTGGGACAATTGGCCTTATGGCAAGAGATCGCGCTGATACTGGTTTATGGGCCGCTGGGTGTGTTGGCCGACAAGTTTGGGCGGCGGATCATTTATGTTATCGGCTTTTTGACGCTGGCAATTGGCTATGTGATTTTCCCCTATGCGACAAATTTAACCGAATTGTCGATTGCGCGCTTGATTTATGCATTGGGCATTGGTGCCGTTACAGGCATGCTGGCAACTATTATTGCTGATTACGGAGCTGAGAAAGATCGCGGCAAGTTAGGTGCCATGACCGGCTTTCTGAATGGATTGGGTGTTGTTATCGTCACGCTATTCATCGGGAAACTGCCAGCGGTCTTTGTTGGCATGGGTGCAGACGACGTATCCGCAGGGCGCGATACGATGTTAATCGCGGCAGGTGTATGTGCGCTATCGGCGTTTGTGTTATGGCTTGGATTGCAAAGGGGTGTTCCCGCCAAAGCGCAAAGCACTACCAAAAAGTCAACATTAGTCTTGCTCAAGGAAGGCTTTGCAGTCGCATCATACAATCCACGCATTGCTGTGTCTTACGCGTCAGCTTTTGTGGCGCGTGGTGATTTGGCGATTGTGGGACTGTTTGCAATCGCGTGGGGCAAACAAGCGGCATTGGCCGCGGGCATGAGCAATGCTCAGGCACTCAGTGCTGGTTTGATCCCGTTTATTGTGGCGCAAAGTGTCGCTTTGGTTTGGCCCGGGGTTATTGCAGTGCCGCTTGACCGGATGAAGCGTATGGATGTGTTAGCGCTATGTATGGGCCTTGGTGCGATTGGCTATTGCTGCATGATTTTCGTGAAGGACCCGTTGGCGACGGCGACTTTGCCGTTGTTTGCGCTATTGGGCGTGGGCCAGATCAGCGCGTTCCTGGGTGCACAAACGGTGATTGCCAAGGAAGCGCCCGAAGAAGTGCGCGGCTCGGTTATCGGTGTCTTCAATTTCTGCGGTGCCATTGGCATTTTGGTACTCTCGGTTCTGGGTGGTTGGCTTTATGACGGGATTGGCCCGTGGGCGACTTTCTTCATGGTTGGCATCTTGAATGGCATCATCGCCCTCTTAGCATTATGGCTGAGCCGCCGTGAAAGCGCATCAGCGGCTTAAAATAGGCCTAGCCTTTCTCGCCACTTTGTATACAATTTGAGAATAAACTAAACGGAGCAACACCAAATGATCAAGAACCAATGGTATGTAGCAGAGGAATGCGACGCCATACCAAACAATGGTCGCAAGCGTGTTCGCCTGTGCGGTTTAGATTTTGTTTTGTGGCGTAACCAGCAGGGTGAGTTATTCTGCCTGTCTGACGTTTGCATCCATCGTGGCGCCTCCCTGGGTGGCGGAAAAGTTGTTGAGGGGGCGATTGAATGCCCTTACCACGGCTGGCGCTTTAGTGGCGACGGCGCTTGCGTGCGCATTCCGTCACTAGGCCCCGATGCAGTGATTTCGCCGCGCGCGCGTGTCGATTCTTATCCGGTAATAGAGTGCTATGGCTGGGTATGGGTGTTCCTTGGCGACACAACCGAGAGTGATCGTCCGCCATTGCCCGTATTGGACGAATGGGGGCAACCGGGCTGGCGCACCATTCGCGGCGAATATTTGTGGAAAGCCAATTACGCCCGCATTGTCGAGAACGGTACAGACCCCTCTCATGCAGCTTTCGTGCATCCCGCTTTTGGTGATCCGTCAAAACCGACGGTGCCCCACTTTGACGTCGAAGAAGATGAATACTCCGCCTACGCGGTTGTCACTTTTGACCCGCCGGACGCCAAAGGTATTTGGAAAATGATGGGCCGACGCCGCACGGCCGTTACGGTGCGCAATGGCTTTCACGTCTCGGGTGCCCATGTCCGAATAGAGGTTCAAATCACGCCGACTTGGAAGATGGTGATCTTTGACGTCAATACGCCCATCGACGAGAACACCACTTTGACACGCTGGATTATGGCGCGCAACTTTATGACTTTGCCAATCTTCGATGCTGACAGCCGCCGCCGCACCATCAATGTGTTTGAACAAGACGCCGCCATCATGGAATTTGTCGCGCCAGAACTGCTGCCCGTTTATCTGCACGAAGAAGTCACGGTAAAGCCCGATGCGATTATGGTCGCTTGGCGCAACAAGCGCCGTGAGTTGATCGAGAAGGGTTGGGCAATTGATAGCGACGCCATGGCGCGCGACGTCAATGGTCGGCGGGCCATGGTGATGCCAAGCCCCGCACGTGCGGACGGGCAGCCTAACGCCAAAAACTTCTTGCTCAAAAGCGTGCCACTGATCAATAGTGATACCATTCGCCAGAGGGCGTTGGATCAAAGGCACAATTCATGAGCCAAACTTTTACCCGTCGTGGGCAACTGAGCTTGATTGCGCTGGTGGCTTTTTTTGCGACACCTGCATTAGCACAAGTCACCGGAACCCCAGCTCGGTTCCAGATGACACTGGCGACAACTGCGACCAAGCAAGCGGTCTATGCTTTGTGGGCCGATCCGACCCAATGGACACGCTGGGACCCTCAAGGGGGGCGAGCGACGATGAGTGGTCCGATGCGTGTCGGGGCGCGCGGCAAGTTAACAGGCACAACAGGGCCTGATAGCAATATTGAGATCGTTGCGATGGAGCCAAGTGTCCGATTTGCTTATGCTGCAACTGGACTTGGCCTTCGGATCGTTTTTGATCGACGTTTTGAACCGGGGGATGCCACGCGCTTTACGCACTCAGTGACAATAACCGGGGCCGCTTCGGGCTTTCTGGCACCACGAATTGGTCCACGGATCCAAGCTGATATGCCCGCCGCAATGGCGCGCCTCAAAGCATTGGCGGAAGCGCGCTAATGGCAAATAAGCGTAGGGGCATCAAGAAACGTTATATTTTGCTGGGGGTTTTTGGCCTTATAGGGGCAGCAATTGCGGGCTTTTACCTATCTGACCGTGTCTATTACGACCGCTACATCGCCTTGTTCACCAGCTTTGCCAAAACCGGCGCGCAACTGGAATCATACGAACCCCTTGATTCCGTTGCGGGAGACCACCAGCTATTTGAGCGCGCTTTACCAACAGATTTGGGCATAGACGCCACGGCAATCAAATCCGCCCGCGACTATGCTGGAGCCAATAACTCCAATGCTTTCATCGTTTGGCACGATGGCAAGATCGTCGAGGACAGCTACTTTCAAGGTTGGAACAATCAAAAGCCGATCATTTCCCGCTCGCTTGCCAAGCCGTTTATGGCGGTGGCGATTGGGCGAGCTATCTCTCTGGGCAAGATCAAATCGCTGGATCAGCCGGTCGCAGACTTTCTGACTGAATGGAAAGCAGACCCGCAACGCTCCAAGATATTAGTCCGGCACTTGTTGGATAATCGCACAGGTTTGTTAGCGCAAGACCCCGTTTATGGCCCGCTTGAAATCCGCAATCGATCTTATTTGCACCCCCATCATGAGGATATTTTGCTCAAGGAATATCCACTGACCCATGAGCCCGGCACACGATATGACTATTCACAAGCCAACGGCGATTTGGTCGCAATAGTGATCGAACGCGCAACGGGGCGACGCTACGCGGAGTTTTTGTCCACCGAAGTTTTCAAGCCAATTGGTGCGTATGGCGGTTCAATTTGGATCAACCGGCCAGGCGGCGTGGCTCATTCTGGGTGCTGTATGTTGATCCCCGCTGAAGATGTTTTGCGTTTGGGTGTGTTGTTGCTTCAAGATGGCGTTTGGAACGCCAAGCGCTTGTTGCCGGAAGGCTATGTCACGCAAATGCGCACAGGTACCCCTCAATATGACCATGCTGGCATGTCAGTGTATCTTGCCGGCAAATATGTCCAGCGTCGCGGCTTCTCCAACCCCGATGGCACCCACCGCGATACACCGACGATCCACAAAGAACCCTATCTTGCCGCTGATCTATTTTTGTTTGACGGCAATGCGCACCAAGTTGTCTACATCATCCCATCTGCCAAATTGGTGATCCTGCGCACAGGTCCGCGACCCCCTAAAGTACCCGAGTTTGACAATACGATCCTGCCAAACACGCTTTTGCTTGGCTTGACGTCGAGTGTGGAAAAAGCCGCATTAATACCCCAACCAAGCTAAAAAAAAGCCGCGCAAGACCAAGGTCAAGCGCGGCGCAAGGTTCTGGGAGGAAACGCCATCAGGCATTTACGAGAAGGGCGACAAGCCGCATCTCGCAGTTGCACAATCACAGCTTCTTCTCGCATGTGCAACCTTGTCACAGAAACTTTTTGTCGGTTGGATGCATAAACCAACAGTCCGCCGTCACTATAGGCAATGGATGCGGTTTTTTTGGGCGACCGAAAAACCACAAGCGGTTTTGGTAAGAAAAACTATCTGGTTATCTCTGCAAAGCGTACATTCCCAATTATCGCCTTTCGGTCTAAACCTTTGCAATGACAACAACAATGAAAGGCCGCGTGTTAATCGTGGCGGGCAGCGATAGTGGCGGGGGAGCTGGCATTCAAGCCGACATCAAGTCTGTCACCGCTTTGGGCGGCTTTGCCATGACGGCCGTGACGGCGATCACGGTGCAGAACACCACAGGCGTGTTTGATGTGCACCCGATACCGCTCAAAATCATTCGTGATCAAATCAGCTGCGTGATCGACGACTTGGGTGTCGACGCCATCAAAACAGGCATGTTGGGTGCCGTCGAGACCGTCGAAACTGTTGCCGAAGCGCTAGATATCTTTGCCCGCAACATCGCCCGTGTGGTGGACCCCGTTATGGTCGCTAAAGGTGGCCATCCACTGTTAGAGGAAAAAGCTGTTGGTGCCGTCAAGACCCTTATGATCCCTAATGCGACGCTGCTCACCCCCAATGCACCCGAAGCGGAGCGTCTGACAGACGTGTCGGTCGACGGCATCAATGGTCAACGCCGCGCCGCTGAAAAGCTGTTGCGAATGGGTGCTAAAGCCGTCCTTGTGAAAGGCGGTCACATTCCGGGCAATCAATTCATCGACCTATTAGCGACACACAAAGGCGAACGCTTTTACGAAGCGACACGCATCGACACCACCTCCACCCATGGCACAGGCTGTACCCTTGCTAGCGCGATTTCTGCCCTTCTGGCGCAAGGTGTTGAGCTGGAAGAGGCGATTGAACGTGCCCGAAGTTATGTGTTTGAAGCCATTAAGCGAGCGCCGGGTTTTGGCAAGGGGCATGGCCCGCTGGATCATGCGTGGCCGATGCGTGGTCAGGCATGACCGACGAACAACGCCTCGTCGACATTTTGCGTGCCAGCCCTCGTGTGATGGCAGTGCTGGCAATAGCGCGCGCAGCAAATCTGCGCGATTGGCGCTTGGTTGCAGGTTCGATCTACGGGACAGTCTGGAACGCCTTGACCAACAATGCACCAGACTATGGTATCAAGGATTACGACATCTGCTATTTTGACCCTGATACCAGCTATGATGCTGAGGACGCTGTGATCAAAGCTGTTGCAGCCATCACGCCGCCCGAGCTTGTGTCCCTCGTCGAGGTTCGCAATCAAGCACGGGTCCACCTATGGTTTTCATCTAAATTCGGCGGCACCTATTCAGCACTGACCAATACCGACGAAGCGCTTGAACGCTATTTGTGCTTTAGCGACGCGGTTGGAGTACGCCTTGAGGCTGATGACAGCATCAGTATCGCCGCACCTTTTGGACTGGAGGATGTGTTTTCAATGACGATGCGACCCAACCCTCGACGCGGCACAACCGGTAATCGCACCGCCAAAGTCGCGTCCATTCAAGGCCGTTGGCCCCAGGTGATTTATCAGGAAACAATCGATGCCGTTTAGTAACAAGCGACAATGGCTGATCGACGCCTTTGCAACCGCACCGTTTCGCGGCAACCAAGCCTGTATCCTCGAACCATGTGACGCCTGGCCCGAGAGTAGCGCGATGCAGCGGCTGGCTACTGAAAACAATCAAGCCGAAACTGCATACTTGCTGAAAACTGCCGATCCGGCGCGGTTTGGCCTGCGCTGGTTTACGCCTTTGCTGGAGGTGCCTTTGTGTGGGCATGCAACGTTGGCGTCGGCGCACGTGTTGTTGGCAGAGCTAGGTGTGCAAGCCCCAGTCGTGACGTTTGAGACTTTATCGGGTCCATTGACCGTCAGGAGCCTGCAAGACGGTGGCTATGAAATGGACTTCCCGTCTCGCGCACCGTTTCAAATAGCGGTGCCAGACGGTTTGGAGGCAGCGTTAGGGACCTCGATCATTGAAGTTTGGCAGGGGCCGTATCTGGTTGCCTTGCTCAAAGACGAAGCCACAGTTCGCGGCCTTTCCCCTGACATCAGCGCCATCGAACGTATCGCCACTTCAACTACCAGCGATCGCGGCAATCTGATTGTTGCCGCATTTGGTGATGTCGGAGGACCCTATGATATGGTGAGCCGTTTTTTTGCACCTGGTTCTGGTATCGCCGAAGACCCTGCAACCGGCTCAGCCCATTGCATTTTGTCACCCTTGTTCACTGCCAAAACCGGTCGTGCAAAAGGCAACTTCTTCCAAGCATACCCCGGGCGTGGCGGCGACATCGAATGCGAATTGCGCGGCGACCGCGTGATGCTGCGCGGGCGAGCCGTCACTATTATGGAGGGGCTGTTGCGGGTTTAAGGGTTTGCAAGGCTGTCCGCATCCCCCTAAACAATGGACACACACAGGAGATACCCATGGCGACCCCCGATTGGACGCGCGTTAGTGCGCATATGAACCGCACTTTCCAAACCAAATCCATTATTTTGAAACCACGCGCAGGCGTATCGGATTCAATGGAAGTGTATTTTGCCGAAGAATTTCTAGGCACAGTTTACATTGACGAGGATGAAGGCGAGACCAGCTATCACTTTGAAATGGCGATCTTGGATATTGATCTTGAAGGCTAAATGGCCTTTGCCAAGTCAACCAGCCAAAACACCGTCTCCACGCCTTCAATGCCAAAATCGCTGTCGTTCGTTAGCAGCATTTGGGTTGGTGACAGCATCAGCATGCCTTCTAAATCGGGACTGATTTGGGGGTAGTCATCACTCGACAGAATCAGGGTTTTATCGAGCAGCGCAATGCCTGTTCTGCCCATATCCTTGCGGCCCATTTGCTCTAAAGTCGGACGCGTCGCGGGATCGGACAATGCGGCTGGCGCAATTTTGTCAGGCGTCAAGCGCGTTTTGTATATTTTGGTGCTGTGCGAGATGCGTTCCAATACCAAAAGGTCGCCGTCTAGGGTCAACGCAATTTCACTGATCTTAATATCGTCGCGGCTCACTTTCACCATCGCAGCGTCACGCCAAAAGCTATCTGGATCATCCAGTGGATAGATGTATTCAGCCAAAAGCGCGCCTGTCGCTCCGTCAAGCGTCCAAATACGCACATGGCGACTGGTAGCATGAGCGGCGCGATCTGGATGCGCCAGCGGGCTTTGAAAGGCGACGTAAATTGACGCACCGTCGCGGGAAACCGCAATCCCTTCAACTCCGCGGTTGAGTTTGCGGTAAGCCGCCAGAGCGGGCAAGGCTTCAACGACGGGATAGTCAGCGCCTTCAAAACAATGACCCAAGCCCACAGGTACCCAGCGCAAATTGATCTTACCCTGAGCATCACAACGTAAAAGCGAGGGTCCGTATTCTTCAGCGACCCAGAAACTGCCATCGGGCAGTGCGGCGATCCCTTCGCTATCGGCTCCATTTGGATGAGTTGCCAGCCGATTGCCATCAAGATCAAAGACGGCTTCTTGTTCGCTATGGGGGCCATATGGCGTGGGCAATCCACCAATTGGCCGTCCATTCTGGCCTATCAGATCAAATACAGCCTCCAAAATGACTTTGTCCCCGTCGATAGCAAACCGTCCAATGGCAGGGCCACCAGCGGGCAATGGCATAATCTTCGCGCCATCAATGGCCACCAGATCTAGCACAGCAGTAACACCATATCGCTTGAGCAAAGCAGCAGGTTTAATGTTTGGCCCTCGATCTCCCACCCCCCAAAACACATTGGGCGGATCGCTAGCGCGTTGACACAAACCAGACGCCAAGCTGCGCGTCAGCGTCATTGTACCACGCGGAAGAATGATGTCCGCCAGATGGGGGTCTGCCCAATTGAGTCTTGTAATCGTTATCGCCATCAAGGCGGCTTACAACACTCCCAACATGCTCGCCACCAAGGGATGGCGCACAATGTCAGCATCCTTCAATCGCACAACCGCAACATCTGGCAACGCGTTAAGTTTATCGGCAATTTGGCGCAAACCCGATAGCTCAGGCAGCAGGTCGGTTTGTGCTGGATCACCTGTTACGACCATGGTGGAGTGCCAACCAAGACGGGTCAGCAACATCTTGAGCTGGCCATAAGTGCAGTTTTGGGCTTCATCAATCACCACAAAGGCGTTGTTGAGCGTCCGGCCACGCATGAAACCAATCGGGGCGATTTCAATCAAACCTTCCATCATCATAAACTTGAGCCGCTTTGGGTTGAGGCGGTCAGATAGGGCGTCCATCAAGGGCCGCAAGTAAGGTGCCAGCTTGTCTTCCATCGCACCGGGCAAAAACCCGATTGATTCGCCGGCTTCCACCGCAGGCCGGGAGAGAACGATACGCGACACGCGACCTGCCTCAAGTGCTTCGACCGCCTTAGAGATCGCTAAATATGTTTTGCCCGTGCCCGCAGGCCCAAGGGCAACGACCAGTGGATTTGTGTCAATGGCGTCCATCAAAACTTGCTGGCCCGGCGTGCGAGGCTTTACAGTTTTAAGAAAACTCTGATCGCGTCCGCCATCGCCGTCATTGGCTGTTGGGCTCCAACCAAAAAGGGCCCTAACATTGCCTTCTTCAAGTTTGTAATCGGGATGTTTCGCGCTTGACCCGCCAAGATTATGGGTGCGGCGGTTGGGCTCTACTTGGTCGTGGGTACGGCGGGTAGCTGGACGCTTGGACATGAGTTAGGCTCCTTGATTCAGGCACAAAAAATGGCGCAAACCGGATGGCTTGCCCCACGACAAAATTGCGAAAAGTTGAAAGAAAGCTCGGTCTAACATTTGGCGACAAGCAGAGCACCAGCACGGAAACTGGTGGAGGTCGGTCGGATATGTGACACGCAGTTGCGATCATATATGCCTCACTTACATCGCAGTGACCAAGAAATAGGTGACCGCGTGCGAATCTCTATTGCTAGGAGACGATAGCAGAGTAAACGAAAAGTTAACGTCGTAAAAACTTGATAAAGGAATATATTACTGTGACAGCGCCTGATGGTCTAAAAAATGCCTATTCTTTAGGCGCAGTTGCGCCAAGCCTTCCCGTATCAGGCAATTACTGGATTGCGCCAAATGCAACCGTTATTGGCAATTGCGTCCTTCACGAAAACGCAAGTGTCTGGTTTAATGCGGTTTTGCGCGGCGACAATGATCCCATCACAGTGGGCGAGAACTCAAACATTCAAGACGGCTCTGTACTTCATACCGATATCGGCTGCCCATTAACCATCGGCAAGAATGTCACTGTCGGACATTTGGCGATGCTGCATGGCTGCACCATTGGTGACAATAGTTTGATCGGCATCGGCGCGGTCGTTCTCAACAACGCCGTCATTGGCAAAAACTGCATCATTGGTGCCAAGGCGTTCATCCCTGAAGGCAAAATTATACCCGACAATAGCCTTGTGATGGGTGCACCAGGGAAAGTGGTAAGAGAGGTCAGCGAAGCTCAAGTTCAAATGCTGACTGGCTCAGCCTTGCATTACGTCGAGAATTGGAAGCGTTACCGGGACAAACTCACCGCTGTTTAGCCATTATCGCGCCGCCCGCGTGTTAACCCGCTTGGCCCGAATACCCCTGGGCACCAAAAATGACTGAACGCTATCGCGCCCCGCCAAATGTCCTGCCCCAACGGCCACAAACACGGTCCCCGGGGTTGCCATGCGCGCAGCGATCCAGTCCGCCCAACGACGATTGCGATCGGTTAAAAGCACGCGGGCAAGGTCAGGCTGTTTGCGCAAGCTGCCAGAAATAAGGCGGTCAATCTTACCTGTGTTGCCGCTGGCCCAAGCCGCTACAAGGGCGTCAATCTGGGTCGTATATTGGTCCCAGTCTTCCAAAGTTGAAACCAGTATTGCACGTTGATTGGCGTCGTCGAGATCGGCTAGGAAGCCAATTTGCTGTGCGGTTGTTTCAAAGCCTTCGACAGGCATGTTGCGGGCGCGCGCCAGCCCGTCAAGTGTTTTGTCGACGCCTTTTGTTGGGTCCATACCCATGCGCTGCATCAAGGTCGTTGATAGATAAATGCCCGCAAGCCAAGGGCGGAAACCATCCAGCGCGGCTGGTTGAATGTTGGCCTCGCGGATGATGCGGGCCAGTTCGCTTTTTTGCCGATCGCTGAGCCCGTCTGACAGTTTTTGGCCATCGGGCAAACGCCCCTTCTGGGCGACAATCGCCTGTACTTCCGTATTATCGGAATTGAGTGTCGCGATCTCTAGTTTTAACAAGTCCGCACTTTCGAATGCCGACTTTACTGCTCCAAGGTTCCAGTTCAAACCTTCGGGCAAAGCATGGAATGTTCCAAACAGGTAAATAGTGGTGTCGGCATCCTTAACCACCCACATAGCGGGTGAAGCAGTGCGCTGTTCGATGGCGCTGCTTGCTGTCGCCACGGCAGCGGCTGGCTGGGCAAAGCCGGGACCACATTGGAACATAGCGATTGCACATGCTGATAGAGCCAACAGATATTTTTTTGACATTGCGGCAGTCCTTTTTCTTAAGTGCATGTTCATCGTTTGCGCGCCCACCAAATCAGCCAAACCAAGCCATAGCCCAACATAATCATGCCAAGCGCCACCCCGATCCCAAGGCCAAACGATTGAGTGGCACTGTGGTTAAAGCCTTCAATGAGCGCAATCTCATACTTGGGAAATTTGAATGGCATGATTGCAAAGGGCGCGACAATAGCGAAGGCACCAGAGCCGCCCCAGTAAAAAGCATCCAAATGGGCACGCATGGCCATTTCATCGAGACGCTTCCACATCATCCAGGCAAACCAAGTGCCTGCACCACCGCCAATAACGATTAATATCCAAGGGAACCACAGGTAAAATCCGTCTTGGGGTGAACGACCCGTCTTTGCGTCCATAAAGCCGACAATGCCGCCCACTAACCCCCCACCCAGCATCGCGATCATAATGCCAAATAGCGCGATCAACCAAAGCGACTTTTTGGCTGTCAGCCGCTTCGCGTGGGCTTCGGGAAAGGCAGGCGTGGGAGTTTGATCTGGGGTCATATCGCGTCCTCGAAAATATCTTCAATTTTCAGCGCAAACAGCCGCGCAATCTTGAAGGCAAGGGGAAGGGAGGGATCATATTTGCCGGTTTCCAGCGCATTGACCGTTTGGCGGGATACATCGAGCGCATCAGCCAAATCGGCTTGGCTCCAGTTACGCTCTGCCCGCAATACTTTGAGACGGTTTTTCATGCGTTGTTCAAATTTGGGTTGGTGAAGGCTTCAGGTGTCCTAATGGCGGTAAGGACCAGATACACAGCCATGTAGAGTAGGTTGTAGCCAAGTATCGCTTGAAACGGTGTCACGGCGATATTGACATTAAGCGACGCACCCAAAGTCACGAACATGGTGACTAGAAGCACCAAGCCACATGTCAACGCCGTCGCTTCAACCCAGATGCGCCTTACCAATTCATCCAGCAATGTCCATAATTGAACGGCCGTATAAATCATCAAAGCACCACAAGCCAGACCAACTGCAACTGCAAAGATGGCGGCACTTCCGGTCAGTTTGACGAGCGCAGCGTATAGCAAAAGGAGGATGAAGATGCCGTTTGCGCCATGGAATAAGGCCAGTGGCCATAACGAGGCCCGGCCCTTTTTACCCTCGCCAAATTGGGCTTCAATGCCAGTCGCTTGTGACAGCTTTCGACTGTAGCGCGCAGCAGCAAGTAGGATGGCTTGGAGGAGACTTAAGAAAATGAAGAACGAAGCTGCTACAATAGTAGTCAATCCCAGCATGGTTTCATCACTTAGACCAAGGCCAGCTCGCAAATCACTTTGGAAGTTTTCGTCAGCTAAGTTTGAGCCAAAGTAATAACCTAAAGCTACTAATGGAAGGCCGATAATGCCACTACCCAGCCAGACTTTGGAAATTTTCGGGACTTTCATAATTGACAACCTTCTTTGACTAAATGACAAATACACTTGTCATCTATCGAAAGCCGTATGTCAAGTACCCTTGTCAAAAAGTAATAGATCCCGAGTTTGGACCGCGCAGCGCCTGCTGCGCCAGACTGCTGACAAACCCTAAAGGGCAAAATTTTGGCTTTGGTAGCGCGGCATACCAATGCCACTTTTGGTCGAAAAGCGGTATTGGTATGCCGCGCTCCGTCGTTTCGAACAGTATTATGCCTCATGTAACGCTAAGTTTTGTTGTGGAAAAAGTAGGTCAAAGGTTTGTCGCCAGTCTAGCACTGCGCCCATTGCGCTATCTGGTGCTTTTCGCCCTGAGCAGGGCGCGGCAGTAGCCAGACGGTCCATCCGAAGGCGCGGCAACTAGCAATTCTACCCCCTAAGGCTCTAGCCGATACCCGCCACCTTCGGTGATCAACAGATCATTGCGACCACCGACAGGCTCTATCTTTTGGCGCAAGCGGTAAATGTGGGTCTCCAGAGTATGCGTCGTGACGGCGGCATTGTAGCCCCAGACTTCGCGCAGCAATTCATCACGCGGCACGGCCTTGGTTCCTGCCCGGTAGAGGTAACGCAAGATCGCCGCTTCTTTATCTGTCAAACGGATGCGCTTACCCGCACTATCCAGCAAGGTGCGGGTGGCCGGCTTGAATTCGTAAGGGCCAATCTTCAGCGTCGCAACGTCGGTTTGGTCATGACTGCGCAAATGCGCACGCACCCGCGCCAGCAACACACCAAAACGAAATGGCTTAGTGACATAATCGTTGGCACCAGCATCAAGACCGCGAAC
>JAYSRI010000076.1:0-2078 GCA_043721175.1 Alphaproteobacteria bacterium | reverse complement strand
CACCGATGATTTACAAAAGCGTATTGGCGAAGTTCGCGTGTTTGCACGGGTCAGTCCCAGTGCAAAGCTCAAACTTATCGAAGCCTTTCAGGCTCTTGGCCATATTGTCGCGATGACGGGGGATGGTATCAATGATGCGCCCGCTTTGGAGCGTGCACATGTTGGTATTGCCATGGGCAAACGGGGAACTGACGTGGCGCGCGAGGCAGCGGATTTGGTGCTATTAGACGATAGCTTCAGCTCCATTATCAACGGAGTGAAATTGGGACGACGGATATTTGCCAATCTGCGCAAAGCGCTTGGCTACGTCGTGGCGATCCATGTTCCAATCGCAGGGCTGGCCTTGTTACCGATCATTCTGGGTCTGCCGCCACTGCTTTATCCGATGCACATTGTTTTGCTGGAACTGATCATCGACCCTGTATCATCATTGGTTTTTGAAGCTGAACCCAGCGAAGCGTCAGCCATGTCACGTCCGCCGCGTCCAATTAAAGAGCCCTTGTTTGGGTGGCGTCAAATAGTAATCTCTAGTTTGCAGGGTTTGGTTCTGTTGGGCGGTGTCTTGGGAATTTATATTTGGTTTTTAAGTACGGGGGCCAGTGAAACCACCGCGCGCGCAATGGGCTTTGCGACATTGGTCATCGGCAATTTGGTAATGGCCCTTGTGGACGGGCTTGAGCCGTCAGTGAGTCTGTTTGACGTCCGGCACCACTTGATTTGGATAGTTGCATTGTTAGTTGGCGGAGCCTTATCAGCCATCTTGTATGTGCCTTGGATAGCTGCGATGTTCAAAGTGGAACCACTCAATTTGGTTCAATTGGGATTGGTAATTGCTATAGCAATAGTGGCTGGCGGGTGGTTTAGTGTCGTCAGACTTGTCGAAGCTTTTTTGAAACAATCAGTAAGAACTGGTACTGGTAAAAGTTCAATGAAATTCTTTCAATGAAGGCACTACCTAGATGCTTGCGTAGTCAAATTGGACAGCTGATACAGCATCAAAGTTGACCATACGCCTGTTGCCATTGCCATTGCAAATGCTATTGCCATGCGCCAGGGCCTCCAGCGCCATAGGCCTCACAATTGTGAAGCGGCGCAATCCGACGAGGCGGATGATGCCAGCATCGCGCAATTTAGTCATTTCGCGGCTGACAGTTTCAAACGTCATGCCCAGATAGTCGGCAATATCGGCGCGCATCATTGGCAGCTCTACCATCAGTTGACCACCAATTGTTTGCCCAAGCCTCTCGCCAAGTTTTGAGAGGAACCAAGCCAATTTTTGCTCAGCTTGGGCATAACTGATGATAACCACATGTTCTGCAACATGATCTTGTCCGCCATAAGCGGCATCCAACAACATCATGGCCCGGTCAGGCTCGCCCTGCATTATGCGTGCCAATTTGGCCTGGCCGACGCGCGACACGCGGGATGTGCACACGGCTTCAGCGTCAACATCATGGGGACCGTGCGCACCAAGGCCGAAAACATCGCCTGGATAGCAAAAGGTCAAAATGCAACGGCGTCCATTTTCGCACAATTTCTGCAAACGGATACAGCCGCTCTCAACTTGATAAATCGCGCCACCGATGTCGCCTTCGCTAAAAATAGGCCGATTGCGTGCGCGGCTCATAAAAAGGTCAAGATCGTTAGGCGTTAAATGCGTTCGAGGTGTCATCCAAATATCTCCGACGAAGGGCTTGATGAAACGCTTTTCAAACGCTGATTTTGCTCGTCTGAGTATTCAACCGTTTGAAGGCGCGTAAGTTCCACCCACAATCATCGACACATACATCACGCCTGCGACATTGTTGATCTGTGTCAAAGCGCCGGCTTGAATTGTCTCATAGTGTTGTAGTCATGGCTCTCAAACTTGGTTCGACTATCGTTATTGCACTTGGCGGCAACGCACTTTTACGGCGCGGTCAGAAGGCTGATGGGGCAGCTCAGCGCGCTAACATTGCGTTGGCTGCGGCCGCGATTGCGCCGCTACTCGACACCTATCGCGTCATCATCACTCACGGCAACGGTCCACAAGTCGGCCTGTTGGCAGCTCAAAGTGGCGATAGCGGCTGGCCGCTGGA
>JAYSRI010000075.1:0-2085 GCA_043721175.1 Alphaproteobacteria bacterium | reverse complement strand
AGTTGACGGCTTTGAGCTTACCTTTGCAACTAATGTACTAGGACACATCGCGCTATTCCAAGAGCTGGCGCCCGTCCTCTCACCCACCACATTAGTGGTTTCAACAGCAAGTGGCACCCACGATAAGAACCACAAACTGGCAAAGCCCTATAATTTCTTTGGCGGATACTTTCCCTCTGCGCAACAAGTCGCCGCTGGCAATGTCTCGCAAAATTCAGACAAAGCGCAGTTGGGAAGAGATAGATATGCCACGTCAAAGTTATGCAATATTCTTTTTACATATGGCATGGCCCGTCGATATGGCTTAACGGGACCACGCTTTATGGCATATGATCCCGGCCTCATGCCGGGAACGGAACTTGTCCGAGACAACACCGCGGCGGTTCGCTTTGCTTGGAAAAACATCCTACCGACCGCCGCAAGATTGATAGACGGCGCAAGCACCATAGAGAAGTCGGGAGACATGCTTGCACAATTGCTGCTAGGCCAACATTTGCCGACAGGAACTGGTCAGTATGTCGAATTTACTGGCAAAGAAATTAGCTCATCTGAGATGTCGCATAATGAAGCGCTTCAAGATGCCTTGTTGACGTGGGCGAACGACACAATCACCAGCGCTTAAGCCACCCGCCTAGTATACCCTACCCAATAAGGCTCACGCAATTCGCGTCGTAATATCTTGCCTGACGGATTGCGCGGCAGCTCAGCGATGAAGTCAACACTTTTGGGCACTTTATAGCCCGCGATACGCGCCTTGGTCCATGCGATGATGTCGGCGGCATCGGCAACGGCATCGGCCTTGAGAACAACAATCGCCTTGACGGCCTCACCCCACTTTTCGTCTGGTACGCCTACAACGGCGACGTCAGCGACGTGTGGGTGACCGAACACTGCATTCTCGACTTCGGCAGGGTAAACGTTCTCGCCCCCTGTCACGATCATATCCTTGACCCGATCATGGATAAACAAATAGCCTTCATCGTCAAAGAAGCCAGCGTCTCCGGTATAAAGCCAACCATCGCGAACAGCCTCCAATGTGGCCTGTGCGCGGTTGTAATAGCCCTTCATGATAGTGGTTGAGCGCATGGCAATTTCGCCCACTTCGCCAACAACGCACGCACTGCCGTCATCACGGCGACATTCAATCTCAAAACCGGGCCACGCCTTCCCACATGAGCGCAACTTGCCCCGCGCCGGAACATGGTCTTCAGGCGGCAAATATGTGCCCGCACCTAAGCTTTCGGTCATGCCGTAGAGTTGAGTAAACGAGCAGCCGAAGGTTTCTTGTGCTTGGATCAACAAGTCCTCGGCAATGGGGGAAGCACCATAAAATACCCGCTCCAGTGCACTAAAGTCGGTCGGTATTTTAGCGTTGACTTGCAATAATATGTTGATGACGGCCGGAACAAAGAACGCGTGCTTAACCCTTTGAGCCGGGATGAGGCGGAGAATTTCAACAGGATCGACTGTCTCAAGAATGACCGCCTTAGCGCCTTGGGCAATCGACAAAATGGCACTGTTAATGCCCGCAACATGGAACATCGGCATCGCGATCAGAACGGCATCACCCGCTTCATATTTGGCCCATTGAGCACCAATACCGAAATCAAAAAAGCGCATGTAGTTGGCGTCAGTGATCTGAACGCCTTTGGGTAAACCCGTTGTACCCGAGGTATAGAGCTGAACTACATCATCGTCATCGGCCGCTTCCAGCATTGGGTCCAGCGGCGACGCTGCGGCTTTCATCTCTGAATAGGACTGCCACTTCTTATGCCCATCATTGAGCGCAACCAAATGTGGCTTGACGCTAGAATGGGACAACGCAGCATTAGCCGCTTCATAGAAGTGGCTACCGACAACAAAAACTTTGGCCTGACTGTCATCAAGCACGTAAGCCACTTCCGGTGGTGCTAGGCGCGCATTGATACCCACTAGAGTGGCGCGCGCTTTCACGCAGCCAAAAAACATTTCCATATAGCGATCTGAGTTGGCACCATAAACGGCAACGCGGTCATCTGGCTTTACCCCCATCCCAATCAGCGCATTGGCAACACGGCTTGCTGCCTCGTCGAGTTGGGCAAAAGT
>JAYSRI010000074.1:0-5188 GCA_043721175.1 Alphaproteobacteria bacterium | reverse complement strand
ATTTTCTACCATCAAGGCGAGGGCGGCTCGCCTTGATGGCGAAGCGGGTCGCGGCGCGGCATGGTTTATGCACTATGGATACGTTAGTCACTCAAGCGACGGCGTTATGATGCAAGCTGAAACAATAAAATTACCAAGCAGTGCAGGTTTGGGGCGCCAACAGCCCCAAACTGTGACAGGGCGGCTCGCCCTTGAACCCGCTTACTTTTGGCGTGCCATACCGATATTGTTTGGCTTGGCAGCTTGGGTGCCCCAAATATTGGGCGCGCTTGATTCCTATGTTCACTTACCAGTAGGTATCAGGTTCGCTGCTGCTGATGGCGGCCTACTAAAACTACTAGTCGTGAAGTATTTAGGCCCTGACGGGCTTGTGCTGGTTGGTTCCTTGTTGGCGGGCCTGATTGCCTTCAGCATTTGGGCGATTGGCCGAGCAATCGGTGCGCCGCGCTGGGCGGTAGCCGCCGTGACCAGCATTTGGGTCGTGGCACCAATTTTTGGTTTAGCACCTTCTCCTGTGAGTTACCCAGACGACGCCGCCTTTGCCGCATTGATGAGCCTTGCTGTCGCGGGTGTGATTTGGGCAGGACGGCGCCATAATCAGAATGCGCTGATTTTGGCATTCGTGTTCGCCATTCTGGCGTCCTTGATCCGACCAGGTGCGGCTTGGCCCGCTATTGCCATTGGGGTGGCGGCGTTCCTTGCCAGCGACCAACTCGAAGAAGGCCCAATCGTCGGTACATTGTCGGCTTTATGCTGGTCTCCTGGACTGCTTCTAGCCAATTACGTGTTCGGCAATGATCGCACACCTGCCAGCCTGACGCCCCAACCGACATTGCTCGATACAGTCAAAGCCGACGCTATGCCAAGCCTTGGCGGACTAGGCCGTTTGGGCATGAGCCTGAATGAACTATTGGGCGCGCTGCTGGCGGCACTTCCCTTTGTCGTTTTCGGCACGGCGGCGATAGCTGGCGTGGCCGTCGCCTTTTTCTTGGGAGGCGCGAGGCGGCGCGGCGCAATTGCAGCCGCGGTTGTGATGATTTGCAGCGTCTTTGGGGCCATTGGTTATGGCTCAGGCGATGCCGCCCGCTTATTGCTTGACCCGATTTTGCTGGGCCTCGCAGCTGGGCTTGGCCTGATCATCCCAGCTCTCATAGACCGCGCTAAAACCGCGCCCGCAGGCTGACACGCACAGATCTGCGGGGCTTTGGCAACTTGTCTTTCAAAAACGACGTATGTTCGCGCACATCTTCGTTAGACAGGTTGCGCCCTTCTAGGGTCAGCTCAAGATTGTCATCATCACGCAATGGTCTGTAGCCAACCCTCAGATTATAGGTTGTTGCGCCGTCGGTAGGCGTTTCAAAATTAGCCAGCTTCTTTTGTTCGCCAAGAATTTGAATTTCCCCGCGCAGGCTCAATTGCTTGGATTGGCCATCAAGGCCAAGGGTCATAAGCGGTGCTGGCATGCGGGCTATATTGCCGCCGCCATTGTCATAGCGCCCGCGAACATAATCTGCGGCAACATCGCCTGTTACAGTCCATTGGTCACCAGTAATGAAAGGCACGCTGACGTTGAGTTCGAGGCCAGTTAATGTTGCGTCGGCTTGATTGACCTCAAACACGGGTAAGCCGTCTTCGATTTGCCCCGTTGGCGCAAAACCAACAAAGCCGTCAAACTGGGCGCGCCAAACGTCAAGCTGCATTTTCACGCCATTGTTGCGCCACGAAATACCGCCCTCAAGGCTGGTGGCGATTTCCTTCTGCAAATTTGGGTCGCCGATCTCGAATGCAGCGGTTGCAGCATGGGGTCCATTGGCAAAAAGCTCAACTTCGGTAGGTGCACGTTGCGTTTGTGCGGCCATAAATGAAATCCGAAGCCCTGTTAGTGGTGCTGTGAATACACTGGCTGATACACTGGATAGGTCAAAGTCCCGTTGGCCCGCTAACCCGCTATATTCTCGTTGTTCATAGCGTGCACCTATTTCGCCACCCCAGCCGTTACCCCGATAACGGTGAAACCCAAACAAGCCGCGTTGATCGATTGTGACGGGCAAAATGAAGGCCTCGTCGCCCAAAGCAGCAAAATCATTTGAACCGATTTGAATGCCATACAGACCGTCAAAATTACCGGCGGACTTTAGCTTGCCTTCAAGGCGGGCCTCATAACCCTTATTGGTGAAAACTGTGCCAATATCGCCACTAAATTCGATCTCACTGTGGGTATAGTCGCCACTGGTGGCTGTTAGAGTGAGTGTTTCAAAAAAGCTGAGGTCCTTGATGCTGGCGCGCCCGTCAAAGCGGGTCTGCTCCAGTTCGATAAAGGCTTCCTCGCCGGGGATTCCGTAATTGGACGCTGTTTTGCGCGCTGAGAATGCGATATTGGTTCGCTCTGTGATGCGTGCCGCGCTGGTGCCCACTGCCCAGACCTCGCCACGCGAATTAAAAACGCTGTCGCGGCTTGTATCTCCCGTTTGCAGTCGCGACGATGCGATCTGAGCAAAGCCTGGAATGTCATAATCTTGGCTCAGACGTGCCAATCCATCGACACGAAACACAAACTGTCCGGTCGTGGCCGCCAAGCGAACAGCCCCGGCCTTGGACCCTTCGGCACTCGACCAACCAACAAAGGCTTCTCCTTCAATTGGGCGTTGTGGCAAGGCATCGGGTAGGCGACCATCGACAACATTGACCACCCCGCCAATGGCATTGCTGCCAAAGCGTAGCGCTGCTGGCCCTTTGAGCACTTCAATGCGATCAGCGTCCAAGCCGTCTATTGCAGGTGCGTGATCGGGCGAGATGGTGGATGCATCGATGCCCGCGAGCCCGTTCAACATCAAGCGAATGCGGTCTTCACCAAGGCCACGAATGATTGGTCTCGACGCATTGGGTCCATAGAATGTCGCGCGGACGCCCGCGACACCACTAAGAGCTTCACCAATTCCACCAGAAATCGATGCATTGACCGCATCAAGCCGCGATACAACGGCAACACCCTGGGACAAAGCGTCAGATTTATCTGACAATGGGCTGGCTGTGACAATCACAACTTCTTCAGCGCGTGCTGGAGCCACGATTTTTGCAACCTCGGCTGGAGCCGTGTTAGCCAGTAGCAAAATTGAGAAAAATGTCACAGCGTTACAACTTCCATGTTATGTTATCTTGTAACGAATAAGTTATTCGTTAGATGGAAACAAGCTCGATATTCAGTTCCATCTGATCGCGATGCTGCTTCACGCGCTCTCTTGGCTGCGTACAGTAACATTGAAAGGGTTTGCCATAGCTGTGAACTCAGGCAACATAGTGATCGATAGTGTTGCTTCTGGAAAATAGGTGTGAAATGGCCGATATCATCGCCGATGCAGAAGCTATGTGTGCGCGCAAAGGCACACGGCTGACGGATCCCCGCCGACGCGTGCTGTCGCTGCTGGCCGATGCCAAGCGCCCATTGAAAGCCTATGATTTGATCGCCAAAGCAGGGGTGGACGGTGGCAGCGTCAAGCCACCAACAGTTTACCGCGCCTTAGAGTTTCTCTGCGAAATAGGCGTTGTCCACCGCATCGAACAAGACGCCACCTATGTTGCGTGCAGCCATGTCGGGCACGGCCATCTCGCCGCACTTTTTGTTTGCGACATCTGCCTTGGTGTCACCGAAGTGCATGTCGATGCGATTGAGCAAGACATTAGCCGCGCTGCGAAACAAACGGGTTTTCTGCTTGCCCATCTGGTTATCGAGGGGCGCGGGCAATGCCAAGCCTGCGCAATATAGAGGGCGGGACGATCATGAAGGAATTTTGGCGCGGTAGTGCCGAGGCTTGGGAATGCGATGAAATGGGGCACATGAATGTGCGCTATTGGGTAGCGCGCAGCATGGATGCCGTTGTTGCTTTGGCAGAGGAAATTGGCTGTGGCGGGGCATTTGCGCTGGGTGCTACTGCGACACTTCTGCCGACATGCCAGCACATCAAGTTTACGCGTGAAGCGCGCGCTGGCGCGCCGTTGTTTGCGCGTGGCGGCGTGGTTGCGCTTGGCGAGAGCACACTGACCTTTTATTGCGAAATTGTGCATGCTTTTTCGGGAGAAATTGGCGCAACCTTCATCACAGACTTGATCCATGTCGAGGCCAAGACTGGTCGCGCATTTCCGTTTCCCAGCCGCACGAAACTGCTGGTCGAGATACTTAAAACCGACGTTCCGACCCACGGACAACCGCGTTCAATTGGCTTGGATCATCCTATTGTCGCTCTTGAACCCGCTGCAGCACTGGCAGCCAATTTCGTGCGGGTGGGCCACAGCGGTGTTCGTCCGGGCGATGTGGATGTGTTCAATCGCCTGTGTCCCGAGGGCATGATCGGGCGCGTGTCAAATGCGATGCCCAATTTGTTGTCGCAGTGGCGCGAAGATGCGACCGTGGAAATGACACAGATTGATGGCGTTGAGCGCACAGCCGGTGCAGCCGTTCTAGAATATCGCCTTGATTATCTAGCGTGGCCTCAAATGGGCGATTTAACCGCAGTTTACAGCGGCTTGGTCGAAATTTCCGACAAGTCCAATAAAGTCCGCCACCTCGTGTTGGACCCATTAACAGGCCAGCCTTGGTGTGTTTGCGAGGCTCTTGCCGTCACGCTTGACCTTAAAGCCCGCAAAATTGTCGCCAATCCACCCCGCGCCAAGGCCGCGTTGCAAGCTATGCTGGTCCGGCCTGCCTGAGGATATCTGCCATCGCGGCTTGGCAAATATCTGGGCGCTCCATCGGCAAAAAGTGTGTTGTATCGGCAATCGTCTCGACCACGACGCCACAGCGCTCCAGCTTTCTGATCAAAATCGACACGGTGGTTGAATGACGTCCACCCCGCAAAAGTCTGGCGGGTACTGAAACTTTTGCCAATGCTGAATGGGGATTGTGACGTTGCCCGGCAAAACACGCCGCTTCAAATGCGGGTGCGCACGAGAGGGTGACTGTGCCATCTGGCAAATCTGTAAAGCCATCATCGCAATAATCCTTGATGGTCTGGCTCGGCCAAGACTTAAATGCGCCGCGCCCTTCGTAGGCTTTCGCGGCCACTTCCCGAGACGCAAAGTTTGCGCGGCGCTTTGCAGCCGAGCGCGCCAAAGGGAAATGTTGCCGCCAATTGTCAAATACCCAAGGCAGTTTGGCGTAAAGATAAAAAGTTGCTGGCGCAAAAACCGGATC
>JAYSRI010000073.1:0-2086 GCA_043721175.1 Alphaproteobacteria bacterium | reverse complement strand
CAAGGTTTAGACATGCCCCATTTTGATGTGATTATCATTGGTTCTGGTGCGGGCGGTGCGACAGCGGCGCAATCGTTAGCCAGCACTGGAAAGTCCATTTTAGTGCTCGAGCGGGGGCCTTATTTGCCTGTAGAAGACGATAATTGGAGCCCCAAAGCCGTTTTTGTCGACAAAAAATACCGGACAACCGAGCAATGGCGCGACAAGCACGGCCATTTGTTTACGCCCAACACCAATTATTGGGTCGGCGGTAACACCAGTTTTTATGGCGGCGCGGCCATGCGTTTCAAGCGCGAGGACTTTGGCGAAGTCCTCCATGCTGGCGGCATGAGCCCTGCTTGGCCCATCACTTATGATGAGATGAAGCCTTGGTATGAAAAGGCGGAACATACATGGGAGGTGCGTGGTACACGTGGCATTGATCCGACCGACCAAGATGATGACCCGCCTTTCCCCTTCCCTGCCCTCAGCCATGACGAAGGGGTCGAGCGGTTACGGCTTCATTTTGAAAGCCTTGGCTGGACACCTTCGCCGTTACCGCTGGCAATCCGCCGAAACGACCTAGAGCCCACCGAGAACTTGTGCATCCGCTGCAAAACCTGTGGTGGCTTCCCATGCCGGGTTTTAGCGAAAGTCGATGCGCGCACCGCCGCCTTGGCACCGGCTCAAGCCTTTACTAACGTCACTATCAAAGCAGGCTATAAAGTCATCAAGCTTGATACCGATGACCGTGGCACAACGGTGACAAGTGCAATCACACAAGGGCCTGACGGGCTGGAAATTTTTTCCGCCGATCTTTTCATTCTTGCGGCGGGTGCCGCCAATTCAGCTGCACTTTTGCTGGCTTCCCACAGCGATGTGCATCCACGCGGGCTTGCCAACAGCTCTGACCAAGTTGGTCGCAATTATATGTTCCACGCCACGTCAGCTGTATTGTCGATTTCTACCACGCCTTTTGGGGCGCCGTTCCCCAAGACATTGTGTGTCAACGACTTTTACTTTGGTGATGACGCCGGCGATTTTCCTTACCCCATGGGACAAATTCAGATGCTCGAGTATATGACGGGGCAAACCCTGGAAGGTCAGATATCTGACCTTGTGCCACCTGACTTCATTCCCGACGACTTAACCGATGAAGTTGCCTCACACATGGTCAGCTTTTTGGCGATGTCGGAAGACCTCCCCGACCCGGAAAATCGCATAACAGTCGGCGCGGATGGCAGAATTGTTTTGTCCTACACCTTCGGCGATCTTTCCGGACACCATCGTCTCGTGGCGAAACTTGAACAAGGCTTACAAGGTTTTGTTCGAAGTCATCACGCTTTGTATGAAGCCCATTTTCAATTCGACCAACTTTTGCCACTCTACGGCACAGCGCATCAGTGTGGAACGCTCCGCATGGGACACGACCCAAAAAAATCTGTCGTTGATGCCAATTGCAAAGCACATGATTTGAAAAATCTATACGTGACCGATTCTAGCGTTTTTGTCTCCTCCGCCGCGGTTAACCCAACTCTCACAATTGTTGCCAACGCCATGCGCATCGGTGCACATTTGAAGGAGCATGTACTAACTCCAGCTGTCGTTTGAACGTAAAACCCGCGAGAAAGTGTGACTCTCAAGCGGTTTTTCTGCGCACCATGATTGACTTGTGTCTATCGCGACCGTAATAGCGACCTTCAAATTTCTGACCGATCAAGGCGGCTTGCCGCTAGGAGTTACTGTTGTGAAACGCACGTTTCAACCTTCAAACCTCGTCCGCGCTCGTCGCCACGGCTTTCGTTCGCGCATGGCTACCAAGGGCGGTCGTCTGGTTTTGGCGCGTCGTCGCGCTAAAGGCCGTAAGCGTTTGAGCGCTTAAGCAGTCGCTTAGCCGTGGGAACGGGGACAGATGTTGTCCATTGGGCCACACCAAAACATTGATCGGCTGACCATTCGTCGCCAGTTTCTTCATGTCGCTCAGGGCCGCAAGGCCACCGGGCGATATGTGTTATTACAAACACGAATTGCTAGTGACGAACCTGCGAAAGTGCGGGGCTTGGTGCGATACGGACTAACTGCTTCCAAGAAAGTTGGTAACGCCGTG
>JAYSRI010000072.1:0-5190 GCA_043721175.1 Alphaproteobacteria bacterium | reverse complement strand
AAAAATCCGTTTTTTCAAAGAAAAAATGGTGCCCGAAGCCGGATTCGAACCAGCGACACACGGATTTTCAATCCGTTGCTCTACCAACTGAGCTATTCGGGCATAACACCATCCATGAAGGACGATATGCCGTTTGGAGGGGAGCGTTTAGCGGATCAGGTTGTCTCTGTCCACACCTTCCTCTGTATTGCTGTCTGCATCACGCACGCCTGAATCTTCTTCGTGCACTGGGATTGCATACGATCCATTGAGCCAGCGGCCCAAATCAAGGTCAGCACAGCGTTTGGAACAGAAAGGGCGATATTTGTCTTGCGTCGGTTTGGCGCATTCAGGGCAGGTTCGGCTCATGTGGTTACAACTTCGCAACGGGTTTGGGCGGGCTTGCCAAGGCGTAGTTTGTAAACACCGCCGACATTGGTGGCAATTTCTTCGCGCCAGCCGATTGTGTCAGCCTCAAGAAATGCCAGTGCTGCCGCGGGCGCATACAGTGTCACGTCACGACCTTTGGCATTGGTCAGCGCGTAAGCCAAGAAGGCTATGCCCTCAATCGCGACGGTCTCACCGGTTGGATTGCCCAAATGGTCAAGGCAAATATCGGCTAATGCTTGGCGACGTTTTTGGCGGGCGATCTCAGCAATGCCAAAGCGGCTGACCGGCAGAACGTCAGTTTTTGGTGCGGCTACACCACCATTTTTTTCGGCATCAAACGCGCTAATGAGCGCTTTGGTGAGCGCATCTGTATCGCCTTTTCGGCGCGGTCCCGTGAAGTCTACGCAAATCAAGCCGCCTAACCCCCGCAGCCGAATTTGGCGCACAATTTCGGGTACGGCAGCAAGGTTGAGGCCACGGGCAAAGCGCGCGGCGTCCGTGCCGCCTGTATCGCGGCTGGCACTGTCCACATCAATGGCGGTGAGGGCACGTGTGCGCTCGATTGTGAGACGCCCGCCGCCTGGAATAGGTACTTCAAGGCCAAGGGCAGCATCAAAGGCATCGTCAATCCGGTCAATCTCATCTTCGGTCGCTTCGCGTGGCTCGCCGGGCCAGCCATGCCAAGGTGGTGTGTCTGTCAGGAGGCTTGGGCAGTCTGTTCCAGCGGGCGGTAAGCCCTCAAACGCGAGTGTCGGGCCTTTACCGCCCTCGGCTTCACGCACCACACGCACTGCTACAGCCATGCCTTCACGCAAATCGGCGTCGCGCTCACGGCCAAACGGGGCAAAAGCTGGTTCACCGACGCCAAGCTCGACAAAAGCCCCACCAAGGCGTGTATCAATTCCCGTGACACGCCCGCTATAGACCTGCCCCCACCGCACGCGCCTATCGGTTGTCGACCAGCGCTCGAGCCGCAACTCAACGATGCGATCACGGTCAAACAGCGCAACGCGCAATTCGCCTATCCGCTCATGTAAAACGATTTCGCGAGTAAGGGGCTTTGGATCTGGCACGGTGGTAATTTCAATTCTAACTAAGGTTCGAAGGGACCGCGCAGCGGCTGCTGCGCCTCACGTTACGCTCAACAAGGCCTGGTGCAGCAGGCGCTGCGCGGTCCAAGTTATACGGTTTACCGCTTCCACCCCAACCCCTCAAGCAGGCACATCGCCTCATACAAAGGCAGTCCCATGACACCTTCATAGGAGCCAATCAAGTTGGTGCAAAAAGCGCCGGCTAAGCCTTGAATGCCATATCCGCCAGCTTTGCCTTCCCATTCACCGCTATCAAGATAGCGATTGATTTCTTGCACGCTTAGGCGTTTGAACGATAGACGGGATTCAACAGCGCGATAGGCTTTTCGGGTGCCCAATTGCACGGCCACTGCTGTCGTGACACGGTGATTGGTACCCGACAGCATGTTGAGGCACGTCAGTGCTTGTTCTCGGGTTTCGGCTTTGGGCAATAAGCGCCGACCGATGGCGACCACTGTATCAGCCGCCAATACAAGGTCCGTCGGGTTTGCCGCGCTGACAGCAGCGGCTTTTGCGCACGCTAACCGCACCACATGGGCACGTGGTGCTTCTTTGGGTAGGGGTGTTTCGTCAAGATCAGCTGGAATGATAGCATCGGGCACGACCCCGATGCGGGCCAGAAGCTCAACACGGCGCGGCGAGGCGCTTGCTAATATGAGCTTCATGGCAGGTAGATTAGCGGAAACGATACGTGACCCGACCTTTGGTCAGATCGTAGGGCGTCATTTCAACCAGCACTTTGTCGCCAGCTAAAACACGGATGCGGTTCTTGCGCAGCTTTCCGGCTGTGTGACCGATAATCTCATGCTCATTTTCAAGGCGGATGCGAAAGGTGGCGTTTGGCAGCAATTCAACGACTGTGCCTTGAAATTCAAGCAATTCTTCTTTTGACATTGGGTCTCCTGGCCATCTTCGGCCCAAACGTGCGGGTTTCCCCACTACTGTTGTTCGCTCTATAGGCTGATTTTTGCGTCAAACGCCAGTGGTGACGGTGTATAGCGCGGTAAAGTCAGGCGAGTGGTGCGACTTTGCCACATTATTGGCACGGTCTGGAGCATCGCGCGCAAAATCTGAAACAGATTTTCGCGGCACGTATGCTCTATCTTCAAGTGCTAGATCGACCTGATGTGCTTCATAAATGAAGCACGGCGATCTAGTCCTCAAATCGTATTTGCGGCGGGGCTTTTACGTCCTGATTGATCAAGGCATCATAGACGTGAGCAGCCATTGACAAAAACGTGTTACAAGTCTCGCTGCCCGGGGACATCACAACATAGGGCGCACCTGCATCGCCACTCTCACGCAATCCAATATCGATTGGCACTTGGCCGAGAAAATTCAGGCCCAAATCTTGCGCCGTGCGTCGCCCACCGTCTTGTCCGAACACATAAAGCGGAGTTCCATCTTGCTGAGTTAGATAGGCCATATTCTCAATCACGCCCAAAATTGGAACATGCGTCTTGCCAAACATTGCGGCACCTCGCCGGACATCGGCGAGTGCGACTTCTTGGGGCGTTGTTACGATAATTGCACCGTTCAAGGGTACGCGTTGAGCAAGGGCCAATTGTGCTTCTCCTGTACCGGGCGGGGTGTCGATAACCAGTATATCGAGTGGCTGGTCAGGCGTGGCCCACGCCACGTCATCCAGCATTTGGCGGATCGCACTTGTCACAATTGGACCCCGCCAAATCATCGGCGCGTCGGCCTCCACCATATAGCCAATCGACATGGTTTTAAGGCCATAGGCTTCAACAGGCACCAGTTTTTTGTTTTGGTCAGTTTCAGGCTCAGCAGCGCCGGTTCCCAGCATCGTGGGGATTGATGGCCCGTATATATCGATATCGAGCAAACCAACATTTAATCCCAATGCCTTTAGCGCCGAGGCCAAATTGACCGCAATCGTTGATTTGCCGACGCCACCTTTTGCTGACGCAATGGCGATGATGTATTTGATGTCGGCGATAGGCGCTAGGCTGGCCGCGACTTTGTTGTCGCCTTGCGCAACGGCGGCATCGCTTAATCTCGCACCTTTGCGCAGCCGTGTCGTAGACGGAGCAGGCGGGGCGACTGATTCCCTGTCTTTGTGTGCCGTTAAAACAACAAGAACTTTCCCAACGCCCTCCAATAGACCCAAAACCGCAGTTGCCTGATGTTGCCAGCGTGTTGCTGCACTTTCCTGACCCATTGGCACTGCAATTGTAACAAGCAGGTTTTGCTTGTCATCAATTCGAACATCTTCAATTAGTTTCGCTAAAACAAGGCTTTGGCTGTTTGGCCCCGCGATATCGTCGAGCGCGCGCAGCACATCCTCGCGTTTCAGTGATCGTTTGAAACCAAACACCTTCTTGATCCTTTACGTTTAGCACGCACATAAGGGACACTGACGATGCGTTGCAACCTGTTGGCATGTGCTACATGGGGTTGTCGACGGATTTTTGAAATGGAACAGCGCACCTATGCCTTGGAATGATAACTCAAACGGCGGCAATAACAGTAACGGCGGTGGCGGGCCGTGGGGCCCGTCCAGCGGCGGATCAGGCGGGAAAGATGACGGGCCGAAAAATCCATGGGGTGGTGGTAATAATAACCCGCCTCCGCGCCGCCCTGGCAGCGTTGGCCCGTCTGGCAACCTCGATGACCTCGCTAAGAAAGTTGAAGACCGCTTGAAAAGCGTCCTTGGTGGCGGCGGCGGCGGTGGTAGTTTCAATCCACGTGGTACGGGTGGTGGACGCGGTGGCGAACCATTGCAGCTGGATAAGCGCGCGATTGGCGCGATTACTTTGGTCGTTGCATTAGGCTGGCTTGCCAGCGGTGTTTATGTTGTCGATGCAGGCGAAGAAGCGGTCATTCAACGCTTTGGCAAATATGTTCGCACTGTGGATCAGGGCCTACAATTTCATTTGCCCAGCCCTATCGAGACCCGCAAGATTGTCGATGTGCAGCGCGTGAACTCACTAACCGTTGGTGCAGCGGAAGGCGCTACTAGCACAGATGGCTTGATGCTAACTGGTGACCAAAACATTGTGGATGTGGGCTTCCAAGTTCTGTGGCGTGTCGAGAATTCGCGTGATTTCTCGTTTCAGGTTGCACATGGTCCAGAAGGAACGTCGGCTGCAGATGTTACAGTGCTAGCAGTCGCAGAAGCGGCGATGCGAGAGGTTGTCGGGCGGTCACAGCGTGACCAAGTATTGGCAACAGGCCGTGCAACAGTTGAGGCCCAAACCCGCGATCTGATTCAGCGCACACTCAACGGCTACAAGGCCGGGATACGCATCACCCAAGTCAACTTGCGCAAAGCCGAGCCACCTGCTGCGGTTAATGAGGCTTTCCGTGAAGTCGCTGCCGCTAGCCAAGAAGCGGAGACTAAAATCAACCAGGCGCGCTCGTACCGAAACGCTGTTGTGCCTCAAGCACAGGGTGAAGCCGCGCGATTTAATCAATTGTATCAAGAGTATAAACTGGCGCCTGACGTCACACGTCAACGCTTGTATCTTGAAACGATGGAACGCGTTTACGAGCGAGCCAACAAGGTCTTGCTTGATCCAGGCAAAAGTGGGTCAACGCCAATGGTCGTTTTGCCACCAGAATTGTTCAAAAGTCAGCCAGTGACACCCCCAGCTGCTGGTTCCAGTAATCAAAATGCACCCAGCAATAACCCACAGGGGACAGGCCGATGAGCACCGCACGCCCAGCCATTGTCGCAGGGGGCATAGCCCTTGGTGCGCTTATC
>JAYSRI010000071.1:0-5206 GCA_043721175.1 Alphaproteobacteria bacterium | reverse complement strand
ATAGTAAGTTTCCCTCGCAGAATAATTAAAATGCGTGTGCAATTTCAATGCACGAGTCGCACCAAATCAAGTGTTGGCAGGCCTTGTGACAGACACACGACGCACTGCCAAGCGCATCACAGACCAACTTGTCTGCGTTTGCAGCTTCATTTTGCAGGAAAACAGCAGGTAACAAAGAAGAGCCTTGCAACCAGAACTCGAATTCGAAGCTGGAAATATGCGGCATTGCTGTGGTTTCAGACTGCCAAAGCAGCGTCTGACGGCTTCAAACAAGGTTATACCAATCCAATTGCTTGCAGCTTTTGTCAGGTCAGTTGATAATGTAAATATGCACCCTGACGTAACACCCCTCATCCGCAAACTTGTAACTCAAGTTCCTGACTTAAAGTTAGTTATCGTGTTCGGCAGCTTTGCTGATGGTTCTCAAAGGCACGGTAGCGATATTGACTTGGCGTTTGCTGCGGCAAGGCCTCTAAAAAATCGTGCACTTTATGATTTGACGCTCGATCTACAAACGGGCTGCGACAGGCGGGTTGATTTGGTTGATTTGGCGAATGCTGATTTGTCAATCATATTAAAATACGAAATCGTGACGTCTGGCAAAGTCGTGTTTGAAGCGGACAATTGTAGTGTGAGTGAGCATCATGCGCGGATTTTTCGTGATTATCAAGATTTTCGCTACCGCCGTGCCGATTTAGAACAAGATTTGAGCGATCGGTTAAAAGCCTATGCAAATGCTTGATCCCGTTCTCCTTTCTAAAGGCGATAGCATCGAGCGCAGCATCGCGCGGGCGAGAGGCGTTCTGGCATCAAGTTCTGATTTTCTGACCGATATTGATGCGCAGGACATCTGTGTCCTGAACATCACGCGAGCGAGCGAGAGCTGTATCGATGCGGCATTACGTTTACTCAAACTCTTGAGCCTTGAACTACCGACAACAAGCTCGGACAGTTTCCTTATTCTCGCCAAAGCTCATGTGATTGATCAAGAATTAGCGCAACGGCTGGTGAAAATGGTTGGTTTTCGCAACGTAGCGGTTCACCAACATGCCAAACTTAATTACGACATTGCCGTGTCGGTAGCACAAAACGATCTCACTGATGTGCTCAAATTTGCGGGCATTGCCCTGTTGGCGGGCACGAGCAAAACCTAAAACATCCGCATGGATACCCGCGCGCGACGCTTCCTGATACAAGGCGGCAAATCGCGATGTGCTTTATCGGCATGTGCAAAAAACAATTCAGGAAAATCATGCCCTTCCCAGCCCTCCCCGCTGCCTTTGAAAGCGCACTTGCCGCTCAAGGTTACAAAGAACCAACCCCCGTCCAAGCCGCCGTGCTGGCTGAAGATCGCGGCGACGCTGACCTCCTGGTGTCGGCGCAAACGGGATCAGGCAAGACAGTCGCATTCGGTCTCTCGATTGGCCCTACATTGTTAGCGGGTGAAGACCGTTTGGGCCGCGCTGCTGCGCCATTGGCCTTGGTCATCGCGCCGACACGCGAACTCGCCTTGCAGGTCAGCCGTGAACTTGAGTGGCTTTACAAGAACACGGGGGCTGTTGTTGTTTGTTGCGTCGGTGGCATGGATGCACGCCGCGAAGCACGGCAATTATCCAATGGTGCACACATTGTTGTCGGCACGCCGGGTCGTTTGCGTGACCATATGGAACGCGGCAACGCAGACTTTTCAGCGTTGCGAGCCGTGGTGCTCGACGAAGCAGACGAGATGCTTGATCTTGGCTTCAAAGACGATTTGGAGGCCATCTTAGAGGGCACGCCAGAAGATCGTCGTACATTGCTGTTCTCGGCAACACTTGCCAAAGACATTGTAACACTGGCCAAGCATTATCAGCGTCAGGCTGTTCGCATTGATACGACGACCCGCGACGTACCTCATGGCGATATTGAGTATCGGGCAGTTCGTTGTGCACCCAACGAAATCGAACTAGCCGTCGTCAATGTCCTGCGCTTTTATGGCTCTGGATGTGCGCTGGTGTTTTGTGCGACACGCGAAAGTGTCCGTCATTTGTTTGGCAGCTTGCGTGAACGCGGGTTCTCGGCTGTGGCTCTTTCTGGCGAGCTTTCCCAAAAAGAGCGGACAGATGCACTTCAAGCACTGCGGGATGGTCATGCGCGTGTTTGTGTTGCAACTGACGTAGCTGCTCGCGGCCTTGATTTGCCCGATTTGAATTTGGTTATCCACGCCGAATTGCCGCAGAATAAAGCGGCACTTTTGCATCGTTCGGGACGCACAGGTCGGGCTGGTCGTAAAGGCACCTCGGTGTTGATGGTGCCGACAACCAAACAGCGAAAAGCTGAACAATTGCTGGGAGCGGCCGGGGTTTCTGCCATTTGGCAAAGCCCGCCAAGTGCCGAAGCCGTGCGTGCTGCTGACCGCGACGCCTTGCTCAATGACCCGATGTTGACCGAGGTTCCGGGCGAGGAAGATGAGGCCTTGGCCGCAGCATTGCTAGAAGCATCCGGTCCCGAGAAAATCGCTCTGGCGCTAATACGCTTGCACCGCTCGCGCTTGCCTGAGCCAGAAGATGTGTATGATCCAGGTCCTGCGAATGTGCGCGGCCCCAAGCCAGCACGCGGCGGGGATCGTTATGAGCGTGAAGGACGGCCAGAGCGCGGCTATGAACGTGAAGATCGCAGTGGTCACAGTAGTGACCGCGGAAGCGAGCGGCCACCACCGCGGGAGCGCCGCGACTATAGCGAGAATATGGGCGGTCAAGGCGAAAATGGCGGCGCTGACGCGCCTTGGTTTGTGTTGTCGGTCGGTCGTAATTCCAATGCCGATCCAAAATGGCTTATTCCTCTCATTTGCCGGCTAGGGCATGTGACCAAGAACGACATTGGCAGCATCAAAATCTTTGATCGTGAAACTCGATTTGAAATTGATCCAAGCATGGCTGGTCGTTTTTATGCGGCGGTTTGCGCGCATCCTGATGACGCTATGCGCATTGAACCAGCCTCCAATCCAGGCGATGCGCGTGCCGCACCGCGCGGTCGACCAAAGTCTGATGGACCCCGTGGTGGCGAAGGACGGAGCAATCCCCCTCGCGGCGGCATACACGGCGGCGGTGGCGGTGGACGCGGCGAAGATCGTGGCCCGCGCGCCAGCCCGTTTGCGCCTGCTGGTGCGCCGCGTAGCGAACGCCCGCGTGATGATCGCCCCCGTGAGGTTAAGTCTTACCGCGATGAAAGTCGTGGTGACGCACCTCGACGTGGCCCCAAGAGTGAGCCGTTCAAAGGTGGTGCCCCCAAAGGCGGTAATCGTTCAAACGCCAGTAACACCGGCGGGGGCAGTTTTGGCGGAGGTGGCGGCGCCTTTGACATTGGCAGCGGCAATAATGGTGGCCCTCCACCATTTGCTAAAAAGCAATACACAAAGAAGCCGCGCAAATAAGCGTCACGCAATTTCATGACACTTCCAGCTCATCCACGTCGCTTCTACACTGTCGCCTCAACCAAAGCTGTCGAAGGCGGTTTTGCCGTCACATTGGATGGTCGCATCCCCAAAACGCCCGCCAAGGCCAGCTTGATTTTACCCAATTTGGCAAGTGCACTTTTGGTCGCAGCTGAGTGGGATGCTCAAGGTGACGCGGTAATCCCGGCCTCGATGCCTTTGACGCGGCTTGTGAATGTCGTGATTGATCGCGCTGCGGAGACCCGCACGGCTATGATCGAAGAAGTTGTGAAATATGCCGGCACTGACCTTGTGAGTTACCGTGCACCCAGCCCTAAAACGCTGGTACAAGCGCAAGCCCACGCTTGGGATCCATTGATGACTTGGGCGTTTGAAACTTACGGGGTTGAATTGCAACTGACGTATGATGCCATGGCTATCCCTCAGCCTCCTGAATCTATGATCGCGCTGCGCCAAGCGATTGAACCATTTGATGATTGGCATTTGACAGCATTGGCCTTCGCCAACGGTCTTGCGGGCTCGGCAATCGTTGCTTTGGCACTTGTGTGCCGCCACATTGACGGCGAAACCGCGTTCAAGGCGATCCGCGTCGAAGAAAACTGGCAAGCTGCCCGCTGGGGTGCCGACCCCGACGAAGAGCATGTCGCCAATGCAAGGCGGCTGGATTTGATTGCTGTGGGAACGCTGGTTGGGGCGCTGGCGAAATAGTATTTTGCGAGCATGAATTTCGCGAGGTAACTACCTTGCGACGAGCCACGCACATGCGTTGCTCGCCATCTGATTACCTCCTGCGTTATTGCTGCCCGTCCGTTACAGTGCGAGTTAGGAATATTTGGAGGCTCAAGTATGTCAATTGAAGCTGTTTCGCCGCACACTATCGACAACGCATTTGCACGCTTGCTGCGCGAATGGCGACAAAGGCGGCGTTTGTCACAACTGGACTTGGCGCTGACATCGGGCGTTTCCCAGCGCCATGTCAGCTTTCTGGAATCAGGGCGTGCCAATCCCAGTCGAACGATGATTTTGCAGCTGAGCGAGACGTTAGAAGTGCCGCTACGTGACCGCAACGAGTGGCTGACGGCAGCAGGTTTTGCGCCGCTTTTCAAGACGCGTAATCTGAACAGCCCGCAAATGAGTCAAGTTAATGGGGCGATTGAAATGATGCTCAAAGCGCATGAACCCTTCCCTGCCCTCGCCGTTGATCGGTCATGGAATGTGCAGCGATCCAATTGTGCGTTTGACAAAATGATTGGAATGATCAGCGCCGATATCTGGGAACGGGTCGGCGACAGCAAGCGCAATCTGATGCAACTCTTCTTTCATCCACAAGGTCTTCGGCCTTTCATCACAAATTGGTCCACTGTCGGTCCATTATTGTGGCAACGGGCCAAGCGGGAGGCGCAAACCCTCTCTGGCAGCGACATGCACGCCATCTTGGACAGCCTAGCCCCGTTGCAGGATTCCCATATTTTATGGTCAGCAGCCGATACGGCATTGGTGCCCGTAATGCCCTTCAACATGCAAGTTGGCGAACTACATATCTCGATGTTCGCCATTATAGCGACTTTTGGCACCGCTCAGGATGTGACAGCAGAAGAGCTTCGCATTGAGACGCTGTTTCCCGCCGATGCCCAAACTGAAGCCTTGTTTCGCGCAATTGATAGCAGGGAGACTTGATAACCTGACGCGTAATTGCGGACGTTTTCTTTGTGACTAATACTCTATCGATACCAGCCATGGAGTGTCACATGCCAACAACTTCGCTTACGCCCA
>JAYSRI010000070.1:0-2094 GCA_043721175.1 Alphaproteobacteria bacterium | reverse complement strand
CATTTCTGTTTTTTGCCGACCCAACTGCAACCATCCCTAGAACCGCCCCTGCGATCGCTGCAATAGCCGAATTTGCTTTAGCTGTCGGTGCGCGTGGTGCGGCGCGCGCCTTGTCAGGTGGCGGGTTGCGGGCATTGTTTCGATCTGTTGCCCCTGACGCGCCCGCAACCATCTTGGTTGGCCCGACTGAGGATGTTACCGAAGCCATGCACGCAGCGCGTAAATTGGGGCCATTGCCAATTCGTCCGATTGCGATTGTGTCAACAATTGGCAACCATGTTGGCAAGGTGTACGCTGGCGCGCGGGTTTATGGCGGGCTGAGTGCGTTGGAACCTTTGGTAGTGGACGCATTATCGCGCAATCCTAGAATTCGCATCGCTCTTATTGGCAAGGACCCGCACCGAAAAGCGGCCCAGCACGCATTGTCGGTCGCAGGGCGAAAAGGTGTCGAGTTAATGCGGATTGCACATGGCAACGGTGCGTCTCTTGGCGCTGTTCATCCCGCTGACGTGTTAGGCCGTTCTCGCCGTGAGCTTGATTTGCGAGGCCCACGCGCTCTGGTTCGGTTTAAGCGCGTGTTGGTGACAGGGGCAGGGGGCACAATTGGCAGCGAGATCGTTCGGCAAATTGCAGAACTCGGACCCGCCAGTATCATTCTTGTCGATTCTTCTGAAAACAATCTTTACCAAATTTCGACCCAAATCATGGCGGATAACCCCGGTCTTGATGTTGTCGCCCGCCTTTGCGATGTGCGTGATGTCAAAAGAATCAATGATCTATTCGTAAAGTACCAGCCAAACGTTGTGGTTCATGCCGCTGCCAACAAACATGTTCCGATGATGGAAGGTCACTTTTGCGAGGCGTTAGAAGTTAATCTAGGGGGGACATGCGTTGTTGCTGAGGCGGCGTTGGCGGTCGGGGTCAGTTCATTCGTCTTCATCTCAACAGACAAAGCGGTCAATTCGGTCAACATCATGGGCGCTGCAAAGCGTGTTGCTGAGCTATATGTTCAAGACTGCGCCACGCGCGCACAAGGCGCGTTCCACTCTGTCAGGTTCGGCAATGTGCTGGGGTCCAGCGGCTCGGTTATGCCGTTGTTTGAGCGCCAAATTGCTAAAGGTGGGCCAGTGACAGTAACCCACGCCGACATGACGCGTTGGTTCATGACTGTGGAGGAGGCCAGCGCGCTTGTTTTGCAAGCTGCTGCTCTGGGCGCGACGGCAAAAGATACCATTCAAGGTGGACAATTTGTGTTGGATATGGGCGAACCCGTTCGCATTATGGGCCTGGCCGAGTCTATGATACGCATGAAAGGCAAAGAGCCTTGGCGCGATATTGCCATTATTGAAACGGGCATGAGGCCAGGCGAGCGGCTACATGAAGAGCTTTTCCATTCGTTTGAAAAAACCATGGAGACCGATATTGAAGGCGTTATGGTAGCTTGCGATACAACTGACCATGGTGACAATTTGCGCGGTCTTGTTGAAAAATTGCTAGAAGCGGCTCAACAAGACAAGGAGGGCGCTGCACTGATGTGGTTGCAACGCATCCTGCCAAACTTTGGCCGCCCTGACCCTGCTATTTCAACCTATGTGCCCAATAATGCGCGACGTAGTGGGCCTGACAAAGCGGGTGGATAGGACGTGGCGTGCCAGTTGGCGCGTGCTAAGACAGCGTTGCACTTCTTGCCCGAGCTTCCCCATCCCGCTATGAGCCGTCCATGACAGACGCAATCACCAAAACTATTCCTAAAGTCGGCATTGTATCTTTGGGCTGCCCCAAAGCGCTTGTGGATAGTGAGCGTATCATTTCGCGCCTGCGTTCAGAAGGATATCAGATCGCGCCAGACTATGCCGGCGCTGATCTCGTGCTCGTCAACACATGCGGTTTCCTCGATAGTGCACGCGAAGAAAGCCTGGATGCCATTGGCGAAGCGATTGCCGAAAATGGCAAGGTGATTGTGACGGGCTGTTTGGGGGCAGAGCCAGACGTAATCCGCGCACGTCACCCCAAGGTTTTGGCGATTACTGGACCGCAACAATATGAGAATGTGATGGAAGCGGTGCACGCGCAACTTCCCCCCGTGCACGACGC
>JAYSRI010000069.1:0-5222 GCA_043721175.1 Alphaproteobacteria bacterium | reverse complement strand
ATCCAGTATATTCGAAAACGAAAAATGAGTACCTTCACGAACCCCAACCGCAGCGGCTAACATAACAGTCATACCCATAAAGAACACTGAAACTGGCTCGGTCCAACCTGGCGAATTATTGAGAATATAGCGCGCGAAAACTTGCCAAGCTTGAACCAATGTGATGACCACAAGGCCAGAAAGCGCGATCAGTTTGCAGGCTTCCGCAAGGCGATCTAGCAACGAACTGCTTGCTTTTGAGATTTGGGTGACTTGCTCATCCATATCAAATCATGGCCCTTATTGCTGCGTGAAGTTTGGCGACCGCCTCATTGTTCAACCGCTTTGCCACCACTGGCTCGCAGACAGCCCGAAACGCATCTTTGTTGACGTCGAGAATTTTGGTTCCAGCAGCGATCGCTTTGTCGCGCGACTCTGTTTCGGTTTTGGCCCAGGCTGCCCGCATGATTGGAACGGATTGCTTTGCCAAGTCACGCAATAAATCTTGGTCTCGCCGCGCTAGTTTGGCGTAAGAGCGCTGGGATATCAGCAAAAACTCAGGCGAATAGGAATGTTGGGTCTGCGACCAATAGTGGGCCACTTCTAAGTGACGCGAGGATTCGAATGTCGGCCAGTTGTTTTCTGCCCCGTCGATTAGACGACTTTGGAGGGCGGAGTAAATCGCTCCAACGCTTAACGGTGTTGGATTGGCACCCATCGCACCAACAGCCTCAATGAACACGTCTGATAAGGGCACCCGAATTTTCAAACCGTGCAAATCTTTCGGGGCTTGAATAGGACGATGTGCATTGTAGAAACACCGTCCGCCAGCATCATAGGCTGCAAGGCCAATCAGCCCGCGCTTTTCAAAGCCGTCGAGTATTTGGGTGCCAACTGCCCCGTCCAATACGCGATGCAAATGATCGACATTCTCAATCACAAAAGGTAGCGAGACCGCTTGGGTTAAGGGGAAGGCATTGTTGAGCGCTGCACAATTAACTCGACAAATGTCAATAACTCCGGACTGGGCTAAGGCAATCGTGTCGTCTTCTGCGCCCAGCTGCCCAGACGGGTAAGAGCGAATTGACAGTCTGCTACCGCTCTCGTTCTTGAGTGCCTCGCCAATCCACTTGACTGCGGCCACGGTTGGATAGCCGTCTCTATGAACATCGCAAGCCGTCAATAATCCCGCTTCACCCGACAGCCCGCAGCCAGATAAAACTGGTAAAGTAAGGCTGGCTGCGCCTAGGCTGGTCTTTAAGAAGCTCCGCTTGGTCACCATGTACGTCACCTTTAGCTTGGATTTGGTGAAATGCGTTGGCAAGCAATCGTGCCGTCGCCTTGAAACTGTGCCTCTGCGAACTCGTTTAAACCTATGTCGTGCACGCCGGTCACTGCGCCGGTAGATATCCACATGCCTCGCTTTAGCGGTAAGCCGCGCCGCGCAGTGCAATTTAGCGCGAATACGAGTGATTGGGTAATGCCACCTGGAAAACTTGAAACGCTGCCTTCACCTACAATTAGATTATTGATCTGCACGCGGCACTCAAGATCATCTAATCTTGTGCGCCAATTCGAAACAGGTTGGCCAAGGATCAGGCCTAGATTATTGCCAAAGTCAGAGACAACGACCGTTGGACCTAATGCGTTGATGGTCGCCAATGGACTGCCCGCAATCTCGATCCCTGCCCAAAGGTCGGCCACCAGCGCTAGTGCGCTTTCATTATCATAGTCCAAACGTTTGGGGTCGGCGTCTTGCCCAATTTCAAAGACATATTCGCCCTCAACAGCACAAAATCCGCCTGTAACTGAACCAAAGCTGATCGATTGGTTAGGCTGGGCACGATAGATTGCTGTTTCAAATATTGGGCCGATCAAACGGTCAGTTCCGTGAACATCAACCAAGTCTCCAAGGATGCGGCCAACTTTCCAACCTCTGACTACGTCAGGCCAGTTTTTGATGGCTTGATCTTGAATTACATAAGCCTGATCAAGCGTTTCGGGAATTGTTCCTGGGAAGCCATCCAAAGCACTAGACCCAATACGAGCGAGACGAAACGCTGTTGCGACGTCGTCTGGACTTGTCGCGATAGTGGCATTTTGGGTGTCCAAGACTGCATCAATCATAAAGTTAAGTTTCCTTCAACACACATGATTGCGCATTTAGGAAACCGGTGTCAATATGGGATTGAAAAAAATGACTGCAGCGATCAAATTCCGTTTTGGAACTCTAGGAGAGACAATATGAATCGTCGGGATCTTTTATGTGCAAGCTCTGCTGCTTTAGCTTTAGGCCTATCTGACGGGGTTTTGGCGCAATCTCAGCCGCAGTTAAGAGTACCGCAACGGGCGTTCCCAGATGCTGTTGGCTGGGCGGCAAACACAATTGGCGGTCGCGGCGGCCAAATTCTGCGAGTCACAAGCCTTGCCAATGATGGACCAGGTTCATTCCGCGCAGCCGTTCAAGCTAAAGGCCCACGCATCGTTGTCTTTGAAGTTGGCGGTGTTATTGATCTTGAAGCCTCTACTCTGCGTGTTTCAGAGCCATTTTTGACGATAGCCGGACAAACTGCCCCATCTCCTGGAATTACCCTAATCAGGGGCGGCATCGACGTAGCGACCCATGAGGTGATCATGCGGCATATTCGCATTCGTGCTGGGGAAGCCGGTAAGCCAAAAATGAGCGGCAATGATTTCGATTCGTTCTCAACAATTGGCGCATATAATGTTATCGTTGATCATTGCACGTTGACTTGGGGTACCGATGAGAACTTGTCGGCGTCAGGCCCGCGGTTCACAGGCAGCGGACCGGAAGAATGGCGCGCGGGCACCTCACGACAAATCACCTATTCGAACAATTTGATCGCTGAAAGCCTTTCCAACTCAACACATGCCAAAGGTGAGCATTCCAAAGGATCCCTTATCCATGATAATGCCAGCGACATTCTGATTTATCGCAATGTTTACGCGCACAATGTGGAGCGAAATCCGCTCTTTAAGGGCGGGGTTCGCGGCGCTGTCGTCAATAATCTGATCTATAATCCGGGCTTTCGCGCGCTGCACTATAATTTAATGGCCAACGAATGGGGCAGCCAGCCGTTTCAAAATGGCAGGATGACAGTGATCGGCAATGCACTGCGCGGGGGCCACAACACGATCGCGAACCTGCCACTCGTCATGTTGGGTGGTCATGGCGATCTTGACCTCTATTTGCGGGATAATCTGGCTCAAGACGCCAACGGCGCGACTTTGCCCCAAGTTGGCCGTTACACTTCAGGTGCAGCAGCCATAAAGCTGGCGCAACGTCCACTAGACCTGCCTCAGGGCCTGCCAATCTCCCCAGCCAGAAGCTTAGAGCGCATGTTGCTGACAAGTGTCGGGGCAAGGCCATGGGACCGTGATGCCCACGACGTGCGTGTTTTGGCTGACATCGCCGAAGGGCGGGGCAAGGTTATTGATAGTGAAGTCGAAGTTGGCGGCTATCCAGTAAACCGTCCCAGTGCACGGCCTTTTGTTCCTGAGGATTGGGACTTGGCAACCATGGAGCCGCGTCGGCCAGAGGTGCTTGATGCGGGCGCAAAGTCGCGCGGCACCTAGTTTGGCTTCGCAAAGCCGTGCGTTTGAGCCCAATCCAAAACCAAATTAGGCCACCTTTGTAGGGGTGTACCGTCGATCAGGCGCAAGCCAAAGCCATGTCCACCTTTTTCGAAGGCATGAAACGTGGCGGGGACTTGGGCAGTATGGAGGGCGGTATACAAACTGAGTGCATTTTCAATAGGCACCGCTGTGTCGTCACCGGCGTGCAAAATGAAGATAGGCGGCGCTTTGGGGTTGGGGCTAACTTCCAGTGAATAGTTTGCAATAGTCGACGGACTTGGATTCTTGCCAATCATGTTCTCGCGTGATTTTGGGTGGGCGAATGGCTCTACCATGGTCACAACCGGATACATAAGCACTGCAAGATCAGGGCGCGCTGACAAGCGATCAATATTATCTAACGCCGGCATTATCTCTTGATCAAATTTTAGCGCGAGAGAGCCCGCAACATGACCGCCTGCAGAGAAGCCAATAATCATGAGCCGCTGAGGATCAATTCTATCTTGAATAGCGCGCGACCGCATTACCCGTATTGCGCGCTGGGCATCTTGTAACGGCGTATCTGGCCCAGCGGCCCACCCTTGATGCGGCAGGCGATAGCGCAGCACATAGACGTGGTAACCGAGTTGGGTGAAGTATTTTGCGCCCTCGTATCCTTCTTTATCAATCACAACCCATGAGAATCCCCCGCCTGGAATGATCATGATAGCAGCTCCGTTGGGTCGTTGTGGGGCAAAGATACTGAGTGTTGGCACCGCCACATCATGAGCTGCGCGATCAACAAGACCGAATGGATTTGTTCGATAGACAATTTGCTCTTGTGGAAGAATAGCTGGCGCACCGGGGGGCGACCCCGGCCAAAGTGGAATCACTAAGTCAGGCTTGATCGCCACGGCACCTGAGTGGACGTTTTGCTCGGCGGTAACCCGCCCACCCCCCGCGCACCCACTTAAGATACACATAAGGCTGAGCCAAAGCCCCAAGAAAGCTCGTTTGGAGTGGGGATGAGCGTTTCTCGCAGATCCGCCGAATTGGTTAGCTTTACGGGTTTTCGCCATCGCTTTGATCCCCACAGGTCGAGCCCAACACTAGCCAGTAATCGTCTTCAAATAAGTGATGATTTCTTGGTCCCTTGCATTGGCATAGAAGAGGTTGGAGAATTGCGCGCCAGCGACTGCCGCCTTCAAAAGGTCCTGATCCATCGCTTTGAGAACGCTGAGCATATCGCGACAGGAAACCGCTTTGAGGTCCTTCAAGATACCACGATTTTTGCGCATGATCTCAGCGCGCTCTTTTGGGTATCCAAGGCCACGCTCGCCATCAAACAGCTTGCGATAAACATCTTGCAGGTTCAGTTCAGCCGCCCAGCCAAATCCTTTGGCATAGGGCATGGAAATCGCATTGCCATCATTGATATGTCCAAACAAGAAAGCATCAGTAGGATCAATGACAAGGCCGCAGAAAACGCCCGGCATAGAATTGCATGCCAGCATTGAACCCATGCCTGTTCCGCAACCCGTGACCACGAAGTCAGCAGCCCCAGAATTCAGCAGAATCCCCGCAAGCAGACCGTTCATAACATAAGTTAGAGAGGCCTCATCTTCAGCCGTGTACATGCCGTAGTTGAAGACTTGGTGGCCTAGTGG
>JAYSRI010000068.1:0-2100 GCA_043721175.1 Alphaproteobacteria bacterium | reverse complement strand
TTTGTGGTGCCTTTGTTAGCTGGCGATCATGTCACAGACGATGCAGGCACTGGCTTTGTGCATACCGCCCCCAGTCACGGGGTGGATGACTATTTGGTTTGGATGAAGTCGGGTCTGCCTCAGGCTGATATCCCTTTCACCGTCGATGGCGATGGTCGCCTGACCAAAGAGGCACCGGGCTTTGAAGGGCTTGAAATCCTGGAGCTTGAAGGCAAAAAAGCGGGCAAGGATGGCCCTGCCAACAACGCCGTGATTGAAGCCTTAATCAGTGCAGGCAATCTACTGGCGCGTGGTCGCCTCACCCACCAATATCCCCACAGCTGGCGCTCAAAAGCACCTTTGATTTATCGCAATACCCCCCAATGGTTTATCGCGATGGACAAGGCTGTTGACCATTTGGGTGGCAAGACGTTGCGCCAAGTCGCGATGGCGGAAATCGCCGCGACTGACTGGGGCAATCAGGCAGGCTCTAACCGTATCAATGCGATGGTTGGTGACCGCCCCGACTGGCTGATCAGCCGCCAACGCGCCTGGGGTGTGCCGCTGGCGATGTTTGTCCACAAGCATACCAACCAGATTTTGCAGGACGATGCCGTCAATGCGCGCATCCTGTCGGCTATGCGCGAGAAGGGTGCCGACGCTTGGTTCTTGTCTGACGCCAGCGCGTTTTTAGGCAGTGATTATAACGCCGATGACTACGAGATGGTGCAGGATATTCTCGACGTCTGGTTTGACAGCGGCTGCACGCACGCCTTTGTGGTCCGCCAGCGTTATGGTGCCGACGTGCAAGCTGATCTATATCTTGAAGGCAGCGACCAGCATCGCGGCTGGTTTCAATCTTCACTACTTGAAAGCTGCGCAACACGGGGTAAAGCGCCGTTTAAGGCGGTTCGCACCCACGGCATGATTGTCGATGATAAGGGCCGCAAAATGTCCAAGAGCCTTGGTAACGGGGTTGAGCTCGATGATGTGCTCAAGAATAATGGCATGGAAATTTTGCGTTTGGTTTATGCTAGTGCCGACTACGCCAACGAGCTGGCGATGAGCAAAACCATTTTGGATCAGGCGGGGGAAACCTACCGCAAGTTGCGCAACACTATCCGTTATATGCTAGCCAGCTTGAAGGATTATGATGTCAGCGTGGAAGCGGTTGCCTACGCGGAGATGCCGTTGCTGGAAAAATGGCTGTTGGGTCGTGCTTATGAAGTGGGCCAAGAGGTGCGGGCTGCGTGGGCCGATTATGACTTTAAGCGGGCTTTGTCGGCGGTTGCCGATTTTGCCAATCTTGATCTGTCAGCCCTTTACGTCGACGTCCGCAAGGATGCACTTTATTGCGACGCCCCAGACAGCTTGCGTCGCCGCGCCAATCGCACCGTGTTGGATTTGCTGTTTGGCCGAATGTTGCGCTGGCTGGCACCATTTTTGCCATTCACGACCGAAGAGGCTTGGGGGACACGGTTTCCTGATACGGCCTCTGTTCATCTGCAGGTGTTGCATGATGATCCAGCGGAGTGGGCGGATGGCGACGTCATGAGCCGCATGGGTTTGCTACGTGATCTTCGTCGCGTCGTCACGGGCGCTTTAGAAAAGCAGCGACGTGACAAGGTGATTGGTTCGTCGCTGGAAGCAGCACCTCACGTGTTCATGACCAATGATGCGATCAGGAGTGCTATCGGCAATGAGGATTTGGCGGAGTTATTCATTACATCGGGCGTGATTTTGATGAATGGTAGTGGTGGGGAGGATGCTTTCCGGCTGGACGATGTTGAGGGTGTTGCGGTTATGTTTGTGCGTGCTGCGGGAGTGAAATGTGCGCGGTCATGGAAGTATTTTGATCCAGCAACCGCATTGGAGGGCTTCCCCGATGTGACACCCCGCGACGCGTTGGCGGTTATGGCGTGGGACCAGAATGCGCAAAACTAGTTGCGCACTAATCTAACGGATTGACAAACATACGGCATTGCCGTATCGGGATGCCGACAAACACCTAACGATGATTTTTGAGACCAAAACTAACCCTCTGTCGGGGCATGAAATTACTTGAAAACTGGGAGCGCGGCATACCAATGCCGCTCTTTGGCGAAAAGCGGCATTGGTATG
>JAYSRI010000067.1:0-5234 GCA_043721175.1 Alphaproteobacteria bacterium | reverse complement strand
CCACATACTGGGCGGAGAATGTGCGAAGCATTGAGGCCATGGAAGGTCCTATGCAAGTCGCCGAAGGTATCCCTGCTCTGCTTGGAAAAGGCGAATGGTGGTGCGGCGCGCACGAGATTCATAGCATTGATGTTCACGGTCCCATGATTAACGGCGATCAATTCGCAGTCCGTTTTGTTATGGACGTTACCGTGAAAGAAACCGGCGTGCGACACACGATGGACGAGGTGGCGCTTTACACTGTGGTTGGGGGCAAAATTAGCGAAGAGCGCTTCTTTTATTAAAACAATCCGAGAGTAAGCAAATATAGCGCGTGCGAATGGCCCCCCATTTTAGGGGTAGCCAAATCGCGTAGCATGGCCTTACACTAATACTCTATAGTATCAGAGGTGGCTGTGTACGATCTATTGATGACCCTCATTTCCATCTTTGGAAAAGATGTTCAAGAAGCCAGAAAAGCGCTTAAGTCGAAACTGCTGCTCAGCATTGTGCTGGCTTGTGTTTTTTTTGGTGAACGCGCCGTTGGACATGCTGCAGACGGCTTTCGGTTTGGACAATCTTGGGTTGAAACTGTCCTAGAAGAGAATGCTTGGAAACCCAATATCGTCGATACCAAATTCATGAGCGACAAATTGAATGAATTTGAGTCTTATGTCGCGACGGACCGTACTTATTGGCTGACATCTGGATTGGTTGCGGCACCATGGCCGCTGGCTCAAGACGTGATGGCAGACCCGGCGGGAGCGTTGTTAGATCGTGACGCAATATTGGCGCTGATCAAACAACAAACGCGCCCTAATTGTGTTTGCTGGTCAGAAACAGGCATGCGCCAACATACCGGCGCCAGTGCTTGGGTTGCTACGGCGCTATCGGTTATAGGCGGAGATCAACGCGATCCAGCGCTTGATGATTTGCTGGCAAAGCAAACTACGTCGGGCGCATGGGCGATGTTTCCCGAGGCTTCGAACGATCCAAGGTCTGGCTCAACCTATGCAACAGCAACCGCATTAATGGCGATTGTTGCCCATCGAAAGGCAGGGCTATTGAGTGGCGAGCGCAAAAAGATAGCTGACGCCGCCATTCAAAAAGGCAGCCGATGGTTGATCCGAAACTATAGTTTCGCTGAAAAAGGCTGGATGGATTATCCAAACTCCAAGGAAGGCCGATCACAATCGTTAGGGCTCTCGGCGCAAGTACTCTGGACCGTTCATCAATTAGTACCCGCAGCTCAGCTGGCGCGTATCGACACCACATTCATCGAGCGGACTGATCTTGCACCCAAAATGAAAGATTTTGATATTTCTGATGTCGCTATCTATTTTGGAACAAATTCACTCGATTACGACAACACCCGCTATGCAAGGCAGCCCTGGACATTGCTGGCATTGCAAGCCGGGTACCAGAATTACTCAACCAAACAGCGGGTCAAAATGCGCTTAATGATGGCAAAGTCGCTAAATGAGGCGTCTTGGGAAGACCGCGAAGATGAGCGCGAATACATGTTGTTAGAACTCATGTTTGCCTATCGCGCTCTATCGGGCACAGCAACCTAAGATTTGCTGCTCACGTGCTAACTGACAAGAGCAACCCGCCATTCTCCAACGTTGAGATCACTTCTTCCAGAACGCTCGCTTGCACAACAAAACAGCCAAATGACCGCCCTGGCCTTTTATTAAGTGCCACATAATCGGCTTCAACATAGGCCGCCGTATGAACCACGATATCGCGCGGGCGGGCTAAAATGCTGGCGGGTTCCAAGCCATCAAGCCGCAGCGACAAACCATGGTCACCCTGATAGTGCTCGCCACCAATCATAGCGCCGACAATACTTGTATTGGAGCCTTCTGGCCCATTGAAACCGTGCGGCGTCCATGTGTCATTGCGGTCTGATCCGCGCCCATGGGACACAAGATGGGTTGTTACAGTTCCGAGCGCAAAATCAAATATGTACAAACGCTTGAGATTGCTCGCCTGACTATAGTCACACACAATCGCCTTGTCAGAGCGAGTCGGTTTGTATTTGGCCATTGCAGACTGACATTGCGTCAGAACAACGCTGGCACGGTCAAGGGGACCAATGGGTTGAGCAAAGCCCGATGTTGCATACGCTGCAGTCGCTAACGCAACCCCATGCAAAAAGGCGCGACGATCGGTTTGCAAAGAAATGTCCATAAAATTTTTCCTTATTGTCTTGCATTTACCGGCCCGCGTTGAGCAATATCCGACATGATTGCACCCTCAAACGCCTGCGTTGACCAATCCAAATCGCGAACTTCAATATTAGGGCGATAGACAAAACCTGCACCACGCGCACGCCCAACATACACCTTGTTGGGGATGGTAACGGCTCCCAAGCCAGATGGTAGTGCCTGACTTCGCACGTCCATATAAGTGGAGTCCGCTGAACTTGGCGCACCAATCAACTTTACATTTTCAAACAGCGTGAAAACGTCAAGTGCATCAAGGCAAGCACTCGCGCATTGCCCCGGCACAATCACATAAATCGGTGCCTTGACTGGCGGCAATTCAGCCCGAGGCACCGTAATCTGGCTGCTTAAAGCTGCGGGCTGGTCACTGGCCTCTGTAAAAAACGGCTCACCGCGTTGCCGTGCTGCGTCCATACCTTGATAAATTGCGGTCCATTCGATGGCTAAATTGACAAGACCTTGATCACGAAACTTTGGCACCAAGGCCTCAACATGACGTGCATTTCCATTTGACGTCCGCCATCGAATTGCACCGCTTGAGCCTGTACGAGCCGCCATTAGACGGTTGCGCCTAGCATTTCCCCAAAGCGCATCAGCAACTATTTTACTCCATACTGAAGATCCACCCTGATTATCACGCAGGTCTAACACTATAGCGGTCGCGTCGCTTATTGCTGGACGCTCGGCCGTGATTTGTTGCGCGATAGAACGATAGCTCGCTTGTTCCGCGGTGTCAGGCTCAAAATTTGGCATCGCAATCCAAACAATGCCAGTGGCGCGCTTGGTGAGGCCAACTGGCAATGTCACGCCGTTATAACTGTCGTCACGCCACTGATTGAAAGTTGCGTCGGTTTCACGCCAACTAAGATTGTGTTGGACCCGGCGCCCATTTTCCAAAAACGTACATACTCGCGGTAAAGCTACAAATGGATTGCCATTGTCGATAAAGACCCGTCTGACTTCAACCCACCAGTTTCCCGCTTCCGATGGACGGCCTCGAAATGCAAATACGTTTTTGAGAGTGAGCTTTCGGATAGATTCTCCGTCGCAACCAATGATGCGCGCACCTCGGATTGGTCCCCCATTTGTTGAATTATAAACGTAAGCGCCATCTCCGCGCCAAACAGCCACAAAGCCCGGCCAACTAGCTTTCGGCAGCGCACTACTATCAATGGTCGGATATGCGCCGGCGTGCCCATCCTGCAACGTATTTGAAAACCGCCTCAAAGCAGCCACATAACCAGAAGCAGTGGTGACACGGGCCGCGAGTTCAAGCCCGTTGCGTTCTGCTTGCACCAAAAGGCCTTTGAAACTTTTGTTTGCCGGATCAACATAGCCGGGATGGTTCTCAGCGGTTATCACAGCAGCCGCCCTTATGTCTGCTTGAGCGGCAACGGCCCAAGCTGCGGGTGTGCTCGGCATTACTTGAAGTGCCGGATCAGCCGATAAATAGCCCGGCGAAATTAGTGCAAGTGCAAACAGCCAGTAAAAGCTGGCTTTCCAGTTGATCAACATGTCACAGCCGCTCCTTATTCATCATACATAACAACAATGCCGTCGCACATTTGCACCGATATCAGCCGCCAAACCAAGGTTCCAATCGTTTGATGGCTTCGACGATTTGTGGCGTCGAAACTGCGAAACTAAAGCGCAAATGGCGGTGTCCTGCAATGGGGTCAAAATCAACACCCGGTGCCGTTGCCACACCTGTATCGGCTACCAATTTTAACGCGAAAGCCATGCTGTCGTTCGTCAGATGGCTGATGTCGGCGTAGATGTAGAATGCCCCGTCGGGCGGAGCAATGCGTGTTAAACCCAAAAGCGGCAGAGTTTCCAACAAAATCTCGCGATTGGCACGATATGTTGCAACATGTCCATCCAGCTCATCCAGACAATCAAGTGCCGCCAAGCCAGCGTGCTGTGCGAGCGAAGGTGGAGTCAAAAACAAATTCCCCATCCGTGCACGGGCACCATCGAGCAAATCATCGGGTGCCACTAACCACCCAAGGCGCCATCCTGCCATGGAAAAATACTTGGAAAATGAATTTACGATCAACGCATCAGGCGCAAATTCCAGCATGGAATGCATTTGCCCAACATAGCTAAGGCCATGATAGATTTCGTCAGAAATAATCCTTATGCCACGGCGCGCGCACACGTCTGCAATCGCGATCAACTCAGCTGCGGGAATTATTGTTCCTGTTGGATTGGCGGGACTTGCGATGATGAGGCCAGCGGGGGCTGGTTCAAGCGCTTCAATTTGCGCAGCGCTGATTTGAAAGCGCCTTGCTTCACCACACTCAATCTCGAGGGGCACCAAATGCAATGCTGCAACAGTGTTGCGGTAGGCAACGTACCCAGGTCGCGCAAATGCAATGACATCGCCAGCGCCAAAACCAGTGCTGAGCGCTAGAACCAAAGCAGGGGAAGCTCCGCACGTCAGGACAATCCGTTCCGGGTCAACATTAACCCCATGAAGGTCTTGATAGCGGGCGGCTAATGCTTGCTTCAATGGCGCACTTTCCCAATAGCCCATCGCTTGGCTATCAAGGACTTGATGCGCGACCGCGAGTGATTTTGACGGAGCGCCAGTGGATGGCTGCCCAAACTCCATATGAATGACGCTACGTCCCTCACCTGCCATCTGGTGCGCCAATCGTGATACGCTGATCGCTTGAAATGGTGAAACCAACGGAGCTTTATTTATCAATGGAGGGCGTGACATTCCAAGACTTCTGCATGGAATTGGTAAGGACTGCAAGGGCGAAAGGCTAGGCTAACGCGTTCTAATGTGTCGACATCCCTAGAGCATCGCGCGCAAAATCTGAAACAGATTTTCGCGGCACGTATGCTCTAACTTAAAGTGCTAGATCGACCTGACGTGCTTCATAAATGAAGCACGGCGATCTAGAGCGCCGCGCTCCCAATTGGGAGCGATAAGGTCGCTCTAGCACTCTGAATTAGAGCATACTTTTTGCGAAAATCTGTTTCAGATTTTACGCAAGATACTGTAGGGCTAAGCGTGCA